>NZ_DHEI01000089.1:1010-3242 GCF_002399805.1 Flavobacterium sp. UBA4854 | reverse complement strand
TTTGGTCCCCATTCTACAGCATAAACATGAAAATCTGATGACAAATCAATTGGAGAACTGTAGCTTCTTCCTGTAAACTGATATCCTCCACCATCATAATGAATCGTTCCATCTACCGATTTTGGATTTCTGTGTTTGGCTTCCATAATGTCAATTTCTCCTGTAAAAGGCCAATTGCCATTAACTGGAAGCATCCAGAAAGCCGGCCAAGCACCTTGTGCGTTAGAAAGTTTCATACGAGCTTCTACTCTTCCGTATTTTAAAGAATATTTTCCTTCCGTTGTCAATTTTGAAGAAGCATAAGGCTGATCTGGAAATTGTGCGTTAGGCGCATATTTTGCCTCAATGTTTAAGTAACTATTTGTTCCTTCTTTTACAATTGTCGCCTGATTGGGATCGTAACGCTGTGCTTCAGCATTTCCGAATCCGCAGAGCGACGGACATCCGTTTCCTGAAATGCTTTGCCATTTGGTTAAATCTACCGTTGTACCATTAAATTCATCAGACCAAACGAGCGTATTGCATTGCGCTTGAGTTTTGAGAAATGGCAACAGTAAGAACAAAACCGCTACACAAAATTGTTTTAATAAATAAGAATTGCCTTTCGGTGGTCGGCCGAAAAAAAAGTCATTTTGCTTCATTTTTAAATAGGTTTTTAGTTAGTATTTGTTATTTCTTCAATAAATCTTATTTATAAAAACAGATTGTATTTTCCGACAATAACAGCGCAATATTAACTAAAAAATCAGGCAAGACTTACATTTTTGAGTACGGTTTGACTACGGTACTATCGAAGAAATGTAACAAATCATCGATGAAAAGCATAAAATCACTTCAGATTCTACTTATACGAGAAAAATTAAAAATTAAGAATGAATTCAGTGATATTCGTATCAGACGGAAGCTGTAATTTTTTACGAATTCTATAACGGGTATCTTCCACGCCACGAACAGAAATTCCTAAAAGTGGTGCAATTTCTTTTGTATTGAAATTCATTCGCAAATAAGCACACAATCGCATATCGCGTGGAGTCAATTCTGGATAACTCGATTTTAATCGCTGCATAAAATTATCATGCAACTGATTGAAAATTTCTTCAAATTCGTTCCAATGTTTGTCTCCCTGCAATTCGTGATCTATTAATTTATTGATTTTCGTCAGAAGACTAAAGTTTACATTCGGTTCGTTTTTCTTGTCAATCTGCGCGATCAATTCTTTTATTGAAAGTAAAATTTCATTTAAATGAATTAAATTGACTGTATTAGAAGCCACTTTAGCATTTTTAAGATTAATTGTCGTTTGAAGATTTTCACGAACAATTGCCATATTTTCTTGTTCTAATGTCAGTTTCTGTTCGTTAAGTTCTGCACGACTTCGAAGCAATTCTCTTTCCTGATTCTCTATCAATTGAAGACGTTGACGCTCAGCAACAAATTTCTGATATCTAACAATTAAATAAATTACAATACTATAAAGCGCAAAATAAAATAAGTAAGCCCAAAAAGTTCTGTACCAAGGCGGTAAAACTTCAAACTTAAAAACAGCTTCTTCACTAACCACATCGTACATATTTTTTGCGCGTACATGAAAAACATATTCATTTTCTGGCAAGTTGGTATATTCTTTCTCTGTTTGAAGGCTGTAATCTGACCAAGTTGGCTCAAAACCTTCCAGCCAATACTCGTATTTTGTTGCATCTGCATCATCAAAACAAAGCGATGCAAAAGAAAAATGAAGCGCATTATTGGCATAAGATAACACAGTCGAAAACTTATCATTTACTGATCCTGTTTTATTTGGGAGCACATCGTAACGGCTGGAAAACAACAAACTATCTTTCGGAAAAATACATTTTACTTCCGAAATAACTGCTTTGTATTTCGTTTCGTATTTCTTGTTTTTAATTGCACTGTAATGTATCAAGCCTTCTTGTGTTCCAAAGAAAACGTCACCACTGTTTGTGGTTTGAATATTTTCAAAACCAGGAACATATATATATCGAAGTTTTCGAAATGGAAGCTCTTCAATCTTAAAACTCCCATTTTTCTGTTTGCTCATTTTTCCGGTATTTTCGCCAGAAACGTACCAAATATTATTCTGATTGTCTGGTTTTAATAATCGAATATGATTTTCCAATCCGAGATATTTCTTGAAAACAGGATCTGGAATCATTTTTTTTGAAGAAACATCTTGTTTGTAAACGCCTTTTGTTGTTCCAAATAATATCTGAT
>NZ_DHEI01000089.1:0-745 GCF_002399805.1 Flavobacterium sp. UBA4854 | reverse complement strand
TATCGGTTTCCATAATTCTGCTGCTTTCCTCAAAACCTTTTATTCGATGCTGAAAAACCCAAGATCCATTTACTTTTTTCAGCAAATATAATCCTGTGTATCCACCAACTACCAATAAATCTGACCGATTCGGAATTAGAATTCCTTGCCAAGCACCATCTATTTGGGCCAGCGATTTCGCAGAATCTCCATTGATTTCGAATATTCCGTTTTTTTCGAAAGCCAACAAAGAATTACCAAAAACACCAAGATTCCAGACATTTTCAGACATTCCAGAAACATGCTGAAAAGTTACATTTTCTCTTTTCCCGCTTTTATAAGCTTCCCAATTCAGCCAAAACAAACCGTTATCTGTTCCGATATACAATTTATTCTGGTAAATCTGACTGCAATAAATTTTGGTTTCAGAATTTGTGCCATCTATAATTTTTGATAAAGGAGACGAAATCTGAATCAGCGAAATTCCACCTTTGAGCGTCACCCATAAATTGCCTTCTTTATCGATTTTAAAATTGGTTACATATTCATTCTGAAGTCCCATTTGCTTATCAATATGTTGAACCAAATGTCCATTACTATCTATAACTATCAACCCCGATTGGCGAGTTCCAATTCCAAAATATCCGTCAGAAAGTTCAATTCCTGCTGAAATTTGATTCTGTTTTAGCAAATGATCTACTTCGGTTACAAATGGTTTTATTTGATTTTCATTGAATGTAAAAAGACCATTTTTTTGCGTGAACAA
>NZ_DHEI01000048.1:0-8202 GCF_002399805.1 Flavobacterium sp. UBA4854 | reverse complement strand
GTTGTACAGAGGCATATCCGTTAGTAACAAACAGATTCGAAGAAGTAATTATTGTAGAAGCCAATATAACCAACGAACTTAAAAAGCAAGAAATAAAACTTACCAAATCTGCAAAATTTGAAGACGAAAACTACCTGTCTGAAAGCGGAGCAAGAGTTTTCATTACTGATGATGCTGGCAATCAATATAATTTTAGTGAAGATTCAGATAAATATATTTCTGATACGGAATTTCAGGCAGTTCCAAATACTAAATACCAGTTGCATATTAGCACTAAAGACGGCAGATCTTTTGAGTCATCGCCAGAAACTCTAACCACCATAAACCCTATACAAAGTGTAGTGGCTACGGTTGAAGAAAAAGATGGTGTAAATGGCGTTGCTATTCACGTAAACAGCTTTGATCCTACCGACTCATCAACTTATTACAGATATGAATACGAGGAAACCTACAAAGTTATTGCGCCAAAATGGAGACCTACAAAAATTGATTGGATTGCAAGTACGCAAACTCCTGTTTTCCTTCCAAATTCACCCAGCACCAAAACTTGCTATGGTTCTGGAAAAAATATAGAATTAATGCTGCAAAGTACAAACAATCTAAAAGAAGACCGTGTAGACTATTTAATTCGATTTATTAACGACCAAGATTACATTATCACACACCGATACAGCATTTTGGTTAGACAATATATAGAAAATCAAGCAGCATACAATTATTACAATACATTAAAAAAAAGTGCTGCATCTGGAGGTACTATTGTTTCTCCTACTCAGCCAGGCTTTTTATTGGGAAATTTACGAGGCATTAATAATGACAGTAAAATATCCGGATATTTTGATGTTTGCTCTGTATCGACAGAACGAATTTATTTTAATTGGGAAGACCTATTTCCAGGTAAATTTCCTCCACCTTATGTCGAAGAATGCAAAGAGTTTTGTTACTCAGCAGTCGAGGCTTTAGTTCCTGATCCTTGCACACACTGGGGACATTATGCTACTGATTTATCATTAGGAAAAATAACCTATTATTCGGGAACAGGAACAGGTTTTACCTTTTGGGTAGATTCTCCATGTGGAGACTGTACAACAATTGCATCGAGCATTAAACCTCCATTTTGGGTAGATAATTAAAAATGCCTTTTTTACAATAAAAACCAGAATCAGATTAAAAAGAATAGATTTAAGCCATGAAATTTCATTTAATAAAAAATACAATCCTTTTAGCATTTCTTGCAGTCCTTTTCAGTGGCTGTACAGAAACATATCCGCTTTTAACTAACACTTATGAAGAAATAATAGTAATTGAAGCAACATTAACAAACGAACTTAAAAACCAAGAAATTAAAATCACTAAAACTTCAAAATTTGAAGATACAGAAGTTGCCGTAGAAAGTGGCGCTAAAGTCGTTGTTAGAGACGACCAAGGAAACGAATATCTATTTGTAGAAAGTTCAGGAGTATATAAATCTCAGGTAGCTTTTCAAGCTCTTCCAGATGCTAAATACACATTAGAAGTCACTACTAAAGATGGAAAGATTTACCAGTCAAACCCGCAAACTTTGACAAAGGTAAATCCAATTCAAAGTATTGCTCCTTCTCTTGCGGTAAATAAGGACAATGTAACTGGAGTTCAGATTAATGTTAACAATTACGATCCAACAAAATCTTCAAATTATTACAGATATGAATATGAGGAAACTTTCAAAATTGTCGCACCAAAATGGAATGTTTACAAAATCATTAGCACTTCTCTACAAACAGTAGATTTGATTAATAACGATCCTGCTACTAAAACTTGTTACTCAACCAAAAAATCAACAGATATAATTTTAGTTAATACTAATGACCTGACAGAAGACCGTGTAAACTTACCTATTCGATTTATCGATAAAAATGATTACATAATTGGACATCGATACAGCATATTGGTAAAACAATATATTGAAAGTTTAGAAGCATATACTTTTCATAAAACAATAAAAGACATGTCAAGTTCTTCAAGTATTTTAAACCCAAAACAACCTGGTATTATTGCTGGAAATATAAGATGTATAAACGATTCGGCTACAAAAGTTATAGGCTTTTTTGACGTTTCTTCTTATTCTGAGTCTAGAATATTCTTCAATTATACCGATTTTTTCCCTACAAGTCCAATACCTTATTTTAACAGCTGCGACGACGTTCCTTTTAAATTCTGCTTTGGCACAGAAGACTGCGAGGGAGAAACTATGATTTATAATATAAATAAAAACCTTATGACATACGTTAGTGGCGCTGGTTCAAACTATACTCTTGTAGACGTCGCCTGCGGAGATTGCACATCATTTTCATCAAACATAAAACCTTCATTTTGGATAGACTAAAACATTTATTTTTATTGCTTGTATTAATTAATACACAATTTAGCGGAGCACAGCAAACAATTACTTTAGATGAAACGGTATACGTTCATTCTAATGCTACATCATTTGTTACAGGAGAAACTTTATTGTACAAAGTTTACTGCCTAAAATCGTCTGATAAAACACCTAGCAACATAAGCAAAATAGCTTACGTAGAAATTGTTGACAACAACCACAAATCTGTTTTTAAAACTAAAATCGCACTCGAAAATGGAGTTGGGCAAGGAGATTACTTTATTCCGACAACTGTAAAAACAGGTAATTACAAATTAGTTGGATATACCAATTGGATGCTAAACAAACCAATCTCCGAATTGTTCCAACTAGACATCAACATCATCAATCCGTATAAAACAGATGAGAAGACTAATGCCGAAAAAGTTTTAACTAGCAGTACGAAAGTAAATGCTTCAGAAAATTTAAAAAACGACAACATAACTCTTAATTTGAATAAAAAATCGTTTACAAATCGAGAATTGGTTGATTTAAAAATTCAATCTTCTAATTCCGATTTCAAAAATGGAAATTATTCGCTTTCTGTTAGAAAATTAGACAACATTCCTTCTTCAGACAAAATTTCTGCGGTAGGTTTTGCTTCTAATCCATCTTATCCGATTGCGTTGGATACACAAAAACAAGATCAAAAATTAGTGTTGCCAGAACTTAGAGGAGAGATTATCGCAGGAACAATTTCAGCAAAAAATGGTACCGATAAGATTGCAAATATTTCTGTTGGTTTGTCTATTCCTGGAAAATCTTTTGCTTTCAAAGTTGTAAAAACCGACATGTACGGTAACTTTATTTTCAATGTTGGACAAACATATTACACATCAAATATCATTTTGCAGATCATAGACGAAAAAGCAAGCGGTTATAACCTTGTTGTAAACAATAGTCCAGAAATAGATTACTCTAAATTATCATTCGAAAAAAACACGAGTCTATCTTATACATTCAAAGAAAGTTTGCTAGAAAGATCTGTTGCTAGCCAAGTTGAAAACGCATATTTCTACAAAAAAGTAGACAATATAGAAAAGGCTCCAACAACAGATGCATTCTACTATCCGCTTGCAAAAGAATATGTTTTAGATGACTATACTCGTTTCAAAACTCTAAAGGAAACAATTACTGAGGTTGTTGTTGAAATTTACTCTAAACAGAAAGACAATAATCTTTATTTGCACGTAACCGACCCGAATGTTTTCCCGCAGCTTCCTGAATCTGCACTTGTTCTTGTAGATGGAGAATATTTAGAAAATGTAAACGACTTGGCGCTATACAGCATGAAAAATGTCTACAAAGTCGAGCTTATTATAGGAAGATATTACATTGGGCCAAGATCTTTTAACGGATTAATTAGTTTTACAACTTTCAATAAAGATTTTAAAAATACTCAAACAGGAAGTTTTATAGCAAAACCAACTGTTTTGAGACCGCAGCCTAAAAAGATTTACAACAAAGTAAAATATGAAAGCGGTTCTGATAATGATAGAATTCCAGATTTTAGAAATCAATTGCTTTGGAATCCTAATGCTCAACTAAACAGTGATGCCGATACTTCATTTTATACTTCAGACTTATCTGGAACTTTTGAAATTAGATTGGAAGGTTTTACTAAAAACGGAATTCCAGTGTCTGTTACAGAAAACATTGAAGTTCAAAATACTGCTGTAAATTAAAATTTAGTTTTTCTAAAAAACATAACACTCACAAAACCTGCCCATTAAAGGCAGGTTTTTATTTTTTTCAAAATATTTTAAAAATATTTTTATTATATTGTAACTTTTTTGATACTCATTACGTATAACCATTTGTACACTTTAAAAATAGGGAGACAACAACATGAGACAACTTAAAATCACCAAGCAGGTAACTAATCGTGAAACTGCATCGTTAGATAAATATCTACAAGAAATTGGAAAAGTTGACCTAATTACCGCTGATGAAGAGGTAGAATTAGCACAAAGAATAAAGGCTGGTGATCAAAGAGCTTTAGAAAAACTAACAAAAGCCAACCTACGTTTCGTAGTATCTGTGGCTAAACAATATCAAAATCAAGGATTAACTCTTCCTGACTTAATTAATGAAGGAAACTTAGGTTTAATTAAAGCGGCTCAACGTTTTGATGAGACTCGTGGTTTCAAATTCATTTCTTACGCTGTATGGTGGATTCGTCAATCGATTCTTCAAGCTTTAGCTGAGCAATCTCGTATTGTACGTTTACCATTAAATAAAATTGGTTCTATCAATAAAATCAACAAAATGTATGCTTTATTAGAGCAATCTAACGAGCGTCCGCCTTCTGCTGAGGAAATTGCAAAAGAACTTGACATGACTGTTAACGACGTAAAAGAGTCTATGAAAAACTCTGGACGTCACCTATCTATGGATGCTCCTCTTGTTGAAGGAGAAGATTCTAACCTTTATGACGTATTACGTTCTGGCGAATCTCCAAATCCAGATAGAGAATTAATTCACGAATCTCTTCGTACTGAAATCGAACGTTCTTTAGAAACATTAACTCCAAGAGAGGCAGATGTTGTGCGTTTGTATTTTGGTCTTGGCGATCAGCACCCAATGACTCTTGAAGAAATTGGTGAAACTTTCGACCTAACTCGTGAACGTGTTCGTCAGATTAAAGAAAAAGCAATCCGTAGATTGAAACACACTTCTAGAAGTAAAATCCTTAAAACTTATTTAGGATAAAACAATATAAATTTCAATGTTTTTAAATCCCAGATTACAATTGGCTTGGAATTTGGTTATTTTAAAATTGGAATTTTACCGCAAACAACAGTTTGATTGACTGTTCGTTTTTTGATTGATGATTGAAACTCCGGCTGATTACCGGAGTTTTTTATTTTTAAAGTTTTTTTTACCGCAAAGCACGCTAAGAATTACGCAAAGTTCACAAAGAAAAAAAGAAACAGCCACAGATTAAAGGATTAACACAGATTATAAAATCATTTTAATCCCCTTAATCTGCGGCAAAAAACTTAGTGCACTTTGCGTAATTCTTAGCGTGCTTTGCGGTTAAATTATAATCAACAGTATAAAAACTTTATCTTTGCAATAAAACAACACACAATGAAAAATACACTTATTGCTCCTTCAGTTCTTGCTGCCGATTTTGGAAATTTACAGCGTGATGCAGAAATGATTAATAACAGTCAGGCTGATTGGTTTCATATCGATATTATGGATGGAGTTTTTGTTCCGAATATCTCTTTCGGAATGCCCGTTTTAGAAGCAATTTCAAAACATGCAAAAAAGTATATTGATGTACATTTAATGATTATTGATCCAGATCGTTACATAAAAACTTTTGCCGATTTAGGAGCAAATGGACTTACTGTACATTATGAAGCTTGCACACACTTACACAGAACACTGCAAGCAATTAAAGCAGAAGGAATGAAGACTGGTGTTGCCATGAATCCACACACCAATGTTGACTTATTAGAAGACGTTATTAATGACATCGACGTAGTTTGCATTATGAGTGTAAATCCTGGATTTGGAGGACAATCATTTATCGAAAACACTTACGACAAAGTAAAGAAGCTAAAAGCACTTATTACTCGTAAAAACGCTTCAACATTAATCGAAATTGACGGCGGTGTAACCAGCAAAAACGCAAAACAATTAGTCGAAGCTGGAGCAGATGTTTTAGTGGCCGGAAGCTTTGTTTTTAAAGCTGAAAACCCAACAGAAACCATAGCAGATTTAAAAAGTCTTACTGCTTTTTAAATTTTCAAAAATAAAAAAGAAGAGTCTGAAAATTATTTTTCGGACTCTTCTTTTTTATTACTAAAACCTACTTAGGTTCAATCCAATAAGGATTTGCTTTAAGTTTTTCTACAACATATTGGATAACTTTCTGAGCTTTCAAGCTATTTCCAGAGCTATCTAATGGTGGCGAAATAACAGCAATTCCAAATTTTCCAGGACATACAGCCAATATTCCTCCTCCAACTCCACTCTTTGCCGGAAGTCCCGAATTAAACAGCCAAATTCCAGAATTATCATAAAGACCTGCAGTTGCCATTACAGGTAAAGTATACATTACAGTTGTCTGACTAACCACCTTATTCTTTGTAACAGGATTAACGCCTCCATTTGCCAATGTGGCCGCCATTGTAGCAAGATCCTTTACATTTACATTCAATGCACATTGTTTCGTATAAAGATCTGTTGCTTGTACTGGATCAAAATATATTCTGTCATAAGCCAATAACAAATGTGCAATAGCTTGATTTCGTAAATTATCCCCAGCTTCACTTATATAAACAGGACGATTTAGAGAAAGCTGTCTTCCAGCAAAGTCACTCTGAATTTTCTGGATTTCTTTCCATTTTGCTATAGAATCATTACCTCGAATAAGGCTGGTAGTTGCAATAGCTCCAGGATTTACAAGAGGATTAATTTTATCACCTTTATGCATTTCTATCGCAACTATAGAATTAAATGGTAATCCTGTGGCATTTACGCCTATTTTGTCTTCCAAAAACTGTGATCCTTCTTGCTCAATCACTTTTGCCATCGTAAAAACTTTCGAGATGCTTTGGATTGAAACCATTGACGTTATATCGCCTTTTGTATATATGGCTCCCTCTGCAGTAACAAGCGCAATGCCAAAAATATTGGGATCAACATTGGCTAGTTCTTTAATATAATCAGCATTTTTTCCTTCTTTTAAATCTTTAAATTTATTAAAGGCGTCGTTAAGGGCATTTTGTATATTTTGTTTATTCAGTATTGTTTGGCTATAGCCGTGGTTTATGACAAAAGCAATCATTAAACCAGCAAAAATCAATTGCTTGTTCATTTTAAAAAAAGGCATTCTTATTTCTATTCTAGATTAATTTATAGGTCAACAGTATTTAATTAAAAATCCTTACCACTTTTTAAGTTTTTTAAATTTGGAAAAAAATCAATTCCAGTCATTTTTTCTAAAGTTTCGATTGGAACAACAAAATCGTAAATTGATTTATCACTTTTTCCGTTTGGCACTAAGAAAGCAATTGCCTTATGCTCTGTTCCAGATTTAGTTAAAACAATTTTATAAAAATATTTAGGAACAGCAACTTTCTCTGTTCCTATTTTTTTATCCGAATCCTTCAGAATTCCGCCAGTTACAACATAAATATCATTATATTTTCCTGCCCAATAGCGCGTTTTTTGCTCTATCCTATTCCAAATTCCGGCATTAAATTCTTTCTTCTGAGGTGAAATATTCGAAGTATAAAAAGTATCATTATAAGCATCTTTACTAAACTCCATGTCTCCAGCGGGGCAAAGATGTCCTTTATCATAACCAGAATTTTTATAGTTTCTCCAATCTGCAGAACCCGTAGTTACTTTTGGATCTTCAATAAAATAAGGTCTTTTATAATCGTTATTTTTTAAATATTCCTTTTTTAATTCATAAGCCACCCATTCTGCCTGTTCAAACTTTTCATTATAAGAAAGTGTGTAATATTGGTGTTTTACAATCTGTTTTGTTGTCGAAGTTGGCAAATAAGCTACGGTATAAGAATCATTGCTCGTAGAATTTCCTTTAAAAGAAATCACATCATTACTTTCGTTTTCTTCCCTTATATTTTCTTTCTCTACATTCTCCTTCTTGCAAGACAACAGCACAAGACTGATTAAAAACACATAAAGCAACTTTTTCATAAATAAAAAATATTAGGCGATAAACGTACAAAAAAAACGCTCCATAAATTCAAAATTTACAGAGCGTTTTTTAACAAATTAAATTCTTCTCGAACTTAAGACTTCACTAGTTTGTCCTT
>NZ_DHEI01000106.1:0-12065 GCF_002399805.1 Flavobacterium sp. UBA4854 | reverse complement strand
ATATGTCTACGAACGTGTCTTTTATTTATTCATCGCTTGTGTTTCAAAGCGGGTGCAAAAGTAGAACCTTTTTCCGCTTATGCAAGCTTTTTTTCAAAGTATTTTCAATGTTTTTTAAAACTTTTTCTTAACTAACTGATAACATATAATTTAAATTCTAAAAAAAAACACAGTAGCTAAGGATTTTTCTTACTTACGTAAATTTAAAGCAAAATACCATCTATAAGAAAGTATCTTTTGTTGAAGCAAAATCAGGACAGAACTCTTTATTAAGTCAGTAAACCACGAAACTATCACGCTTTTTTTAACAAATTTTAAAGCTGTTGTAAAAACAATTGAATTAGCTAAGCCTTTACAACTTTAAAATTAACGCTTAATGTTACTGAACCCAATGCTTCTTAATATAATTAGAATCTAAATTTTATTGTATCTATTACTACAACGGCATAAATTCCTTTATCCAAATTATAAAATAAAATAGCCCAAAATATCTTTTGTATATCTTATAGTATATAAGTACATATAATTTTAAAATGAAAACACTTTATCAAACCCAAAAAGCAGATAAAGTCTTTAAGAAGACACTATATATAATTAAAGAGAATATCATAATTATAGATAAATATAACTTAACTTAGTGCTTAATTTTGAGTCCTATATTTCAGTTTTAAAAATCAACCTCTTATCTCAGATTACAATCAAATATATAATGCTTTTACATCTGTATTACAAAATCAAGTTTGAATGAAAAACAATCCCAAACTAATTAGCAATTATGAATACAAGAAGTTCTTTCTTCCCGATATAACCACTCACAATCTTTTTAATAATTCTAACGTACAGCTATACCGCATTGAAAACTATTTAAGGAAAATTGTAATACCAGTTAATCCGTATCAAACCACTTTCAACTTTCTAATTTTTGTTACAAAAGGATTTGTAAAACAGCAACTCGAAACATCCATCTTCGAAATCAACGCCAATCAAGCACTTAGTATTAAACAAGGAAATTTCACCGCAACCTTAGAATTATCCGACGATGTTGAAGGTTTTTTTGTTATCTATGAAAACGAGGTCATCACTGAAATTGCGTTGACTACAAGTGATCTAAACTTTTTTTACACTTCACCTTTCTCTATTTTAAACCCTAACCAAATCAATTGGCTTATCCGTTTATTTGAATTACTGGAAGAGGAATTGAACCAAACCGAACATATTAATGCAATTACTACAGCGCTTCTTCAATCTGCGTTATTAAAAATTATACGAACAGAAAATACAGACAATAAATCACTTAGCCGTGCAAGTTTTATCTCTTTTCAATTTAGGGAACTAGTTCAGAAAAACCATATTCAACATAAAAACATCGATTATTACTCCAATCTATTAAAAATATCAGATAATTATTTGAACAAATGCGTTAAAGAAACTACTGGAAAGGCACCAAAACAATGGATAAACGAAATTACGATTCAACACAGCCAAATTCTTTTGCAAGATAATTCGAAAGAAATAGCAGAAATAGCATTTGAATTGCATTTTCAATCGCCTTCTTATTTTTCACGTATGTTTAAAAAAGTGACAGGAGAGTCTCCTTCTGATTATAGAACACAGTTTTTAAAACATTAAGATTTACAATTCATTCATAAAAAAAGAAAACGCTTAAACAGGATGTTTAAAAATCCTGTTATAAGCGTTTTTTGTCTAAAAAAGACTCTACTTAAAAAAATTAAATTTTAGCTTATAAATTAAGCTGGTGTACCTTCACTATTAGAAACAACAGCATCCATTTGAATTAAAGCATTCATAGGAATCGCCGAAACTCCGATTACGGTTCTTGCAGGTAAATCGCCACTGAAAAATGAAGTATAGATTTCATTTACAGCCGTAATATCTGCAACATTTCTAAGCTGAATATTTACTTTAACAATGTCATCCATTTTATGGTCGATACTTTCTACAATTGCTTTAATATTGTTTAAACATTGCGCCGCTTGCTCTTTAATACCGCTGCCTACTATTTGATTGTTTTCTGGAACTAATGGTAATTGACCCGAAATATGATTGTAATGTGAATAAGCAACTGTGTGCGAATACGGAACTTTTGGTGCGTTTTCGGTGTTATTTGCTTCAATTACCAAAAAACGAGCATCTTCTGGAAGTTGCGGAGGTGTTCCGTCACCATGTGAGACTGCAGTATCAATCTGCACTAAAGCATCCATTGGCAAAGCAGAAGCACTAACAATTGTTCGAGCTGGAACATAGTTCGGGAAGAATTTTGCTAAAACTTCATTTACAACCTCAGCATCTGAAATGTTTTTAAGAAAAACGGTAGTTTTAACCACATCATTCATAACATGTCCAATGCTTTCTAAAATAGCTTTAATATTTTCTAAACATTGTTCAGTCTGGTCTTTTGCGCCACCTGCAACAATTTTACCAGATTGTGGATCGATAGGCAATTGTGCCGAAATATTGCTATAGTGAGAAAATGCTACGTTATGCGCGTGTATGCTCTTTGGTGCATTTTCTGTATTTCTGGTCACTTTAACAAGATCTAAAGCTTTTTGCGGAGTTGTTCCCTCTCCATTTGAAATAAGAGTATCTATCTGAATTAAAGCGCCATCTAACGACAGAGCTTCTACGGCAACCGTTGTACGAGTTGGAAGATTACTTTTGAAGAATGTTTTGTACACTTCATCTACTGCTTCGCTATCAGAAATATTTTTTAAGAAAACAGTTAGTTTTACTGTATCATCCATAACGTGACCAATGCTTTCTACAATTGCTTGAATATTTGTCAAGCATTGTTTTGCCTGCTCTTTAATATCGTCGCTAACAATTTCTCCCGTTTTAGGATCGATAGGCAATTGTGCCGAAAAATTGTTGTAATGAGAAAACGCTACTGTTTGCATTGAAAATGGGCTTTTTGGCGCATTTTCTGTGTTTCTCGAGTTCTTTTTAATTTCGCTCATAATTTATTTGTTTTTCTGTTTTAATTATTACTTTTTTATAGACTAGTCTTGCTGTTAACTTATCATGCCCCAAAAGGATTTTTCCAAATTATATCTAAGGCCAAATAATTCACGTCTGAAATATCAGATCCTTTACCAATGAGGTTGTACATATAACCTACATCGAAAATAAATGGAATTTCATGTGGAGTAAGTGAGTAGTAAAGAGTGAGTCGGCTTTCTTTATAATCAAATTTTGACCATTCCTTGTCGGGCTCATTTTCTTTGCTGATTGCAAAAAGAACTTCGGCACCTCCTATAACATGATGTGTTTTAGTGCTTCCTAAATCTAGGCTTAGCTGTGTTTTGAGGCGAGTACGCAACTGAAAATTCTCTTCGGTATTACTAAAATCAGGATTGAAAAATTTTCTAAACTCCTGTCTTACCGTATTTTTCCATTTCAGTCCGTTGCCTTCTGTGATATAAGAATAGCGTCCGTATAATCTAAATTCCTGTTCAATTTCAGGATTCAATTCCTCATAAGGCGCTTCAGAGTCATAATTATTAGATCTTCTGTAGCTAAACGCATATGAGTATTCCCAGTTCTTACTGTAACGGTTGGAAATTTCTTCGTTGATTACCAGAATTGCCATTTTAGAAAATGGATTATTCTCATCTGGACTACTCTTTAAACCAACACCTACATAAGTGGTCGATTCTTTTTGTTTAAGTGAATCTAAAGATTGCCTAACGCCAAAGGCAAACCATGAAGCGTTTTTTGCCTCTCCTAAACCTGGTGGGCTTAACTGTGCATATGATTTATTACTAAATGTGACCACAAAAATGACCACTGCCAATAGCAATTTGCTTTTTGCAGACACGTTTTTCATATTTTCTAAAGTTTAAAATTTGTAGCTCACTCCTGCTTTTACAGCGAAAGGAGTTCCGGGAGTAAAACATAATTCTGATACTGAACTAGCCTCGTCTCTAAGTCTGGTTTCTGTTTCAAATTGTGCTTCGTTCCATTTGGTATTAAAGATGTTTTGAAACTGCATATTTACTTCCCAGCTTTTCTTTTACCATAAGCCAAGCACAAGATCATTGACGAAATAGCCGCGTGTTCTTACCGAATTGTCTTCTATTGCAGGTCGTGAATCCATATAGCGGTATCTTAAATTTGCAGAGAACCCCGAAGGAAGTTTTACTGCCACACCTCCTGTACTGGTAAGAGTTGGAACTAATGGAATATAATCTTCTCCTTTTGGTTCATCAATAAAACGAGCATGAGCATAATTAAGATCTCCGTCTAAATAAAGCCAAGAAATAGGCTGGTATCTCAAACTCAAATCAAAACCTAAACGGCGTGTTTTTCCTGATGGCTCTACAACAGCTTCGTCTCCAACATATACAAATTCTTGCTGCAAATACATATGCCAAATTGCTGGTTGAATAATCATATTGGCAGTTGGGCGCAGAATAACTCCAAAATCGCTTCCAAAAGAGTACGGCAGAATGTCTTTTCCATCCTGAGCCACTACAACTCTTACGTCGTTGGAATGAAATCCAAAACCAGACTTAATGTACCATTGTACATTTTGGTTCTGTGTATACGAAATATTCAATTTTGGACTTACTCTAGCCGCCGAAGCTTCTTTTGCCGAAGGTAAACTAGCAAGACGATCATGAAGACTAAACGTAAAATAGTCTAACCTAGCTGATGGATTGATAAGCCATTTACCTACTCTATAATCAAGTGAAGTATAACCATGAACATTGACTTCTGTAGCAGATCCATCAGATAATCTATTTAATAATAAATCGCGCTGATAGACATGATTTAATTGCAAATCCTTAATGTCATCAAAACGGAATCCTACGCCTGATGTCCAAGTCATGTTGCTATTTTCAAATGCAAATCTTTGGACATACTTATTTTCAAGACCATAAATAGAACGGTTGTCAGTTTGCTGAATCTCATCTCCGTAAACAGGATCATTTAGAAAAAAAGTAAAGTTTGAAAACAGATTAAAATTATATTTAGAATAGAATAAATTGCTTGAAAACTCTTCATTCTCATTGGCTAAGTATTTATAATTTACAGCAAGGTTTGTTCTCGAAGTCCTTCCGCCTTCAGTTGGATCTATAGATCCCCATCTGCTTATAATTCCTTCTTCTACTGCTCTTTCAGGAATTTGTCCCGAAGCATTCCAGTTTGAAGTAAAAGTCGATCCTAAAATAGAGATATATTGTTTTTCATCAATCCATTGACTGTACTTCGCTAAAAAATTAATGCGTGTAAAATCCTGTTTGACATCAAACGGTCCATCGGTATAATTGAATTCACCTGCTACATAGAAACTTTTGTCTTTGTCGTTTTTATCTAAAAGATTAAGCATTGTCACCGCTCGCATGGTATTAAAAGAACCACCTTCAATTTTAAAAAGGTTATTCTCTAATCTGTCAAATGTGCTAAAATTGACATATCCTGAGGTGTTAAAATCCCCTTTATCGGCATAATAAGATCCTTTACCAAAATCGATATCTTTGATTGTTTCTGGAATCAGAAAATGCAAATCAGCATATCCCTGACCATGCGCATGTGAGACTATGTTTACTGGCATTCCATCAGCCATAACGCTGATGTCGGTTCCATGATCATTATCAAAACCTCGTAAAAATATTTGTTCTGCTTTACCGCCTCCTGCATGTTGGGCAATAAATAATCCTGGAACTTTTCGTAATAGATCCTGCGCAGAATTTACAGGAGCCATTTTTAAATCGACTTTCATTATTTGTTTTCTGAAGTCGATATTACTAATTACTATTTTGCTCAGATGCACTGTATCTGCTTCTGCTTTGTTTACTTCTATTTTTTTTGCTTCTGGCTTGTTTACTTCTTGAGCAAATCCATTCTGCACCGCTAACAATACTATTACAATTGCTGTAAAAAGTTTGTTTCTCATTATTATTAATTTTCTTCTACAATTGCCGTTTTATTTTCAAAACGGCCTACTATTTTTTTTAGGAATACAATTACCCACATCGATAAAACAAATGGAAACGTAAGTGTAATCCATCCGTTATGCATCATAAAAATGTCAAAATATGTGGCTATAATTACTGATAGCAGTACATATAATCCATCTCTTGGTTTTGTTCCGCTGCACGCAATTCCGCATAAAACAGCGTTGAAACTAAACATTCCATCTTCTATTAATTTTACAGAATCTTGATCAAAATGCGCAATTGCAGCTGCAATTACTGCCGCTAGGAATCCGTATAAAGCTGCTGTGGGATTATTGAGAAAAACCCCTATAAAAAACAGCAAACCTGCAGCAATAGTTCCCTGAAAAATCACTTCACTATAGGCATGCGCTGCTACTGCGAAATCTTCAAGTTCAGCCATTTCTCCTTTTACTACAGACACTCTTGCTGTTGCTAATCCAAAATGTTGGATACTCAAAACAGCAATTACCGTAATAACAATAAAAGGAAAGGTGAAAAAGGGAATCTTTTTACGAATAGAAAATTCCATAACCAATGTGCTTAGTACAGATCCTAAAACAATTAAAAGCCATATTAATGGACTGGTTTCAAAGAAGAAAACTAATCCTACTCCTACTAACGTCGCATTAAATCCGTACAAACCTGCTTTTATATTTTCGTCACTGAACTTGCAAATCTTTGCTGTCGCAGTACCAATTATAGAACTCAGCAAAGCTGCAACTCCCATAAGCAAAGAATCGTAACATATAGCAATTAAAAATAGCAAACCCGTCCAAGCACTTTCTTGAAGCATGATTTGTCCAATGCCTTTAAGCACTGTTTCTACTATTGATTTTATTTTTTTCATTTATATGTTTCTAAAAGTGAAAAACTAATTTGAATTACCAGCCTAAAAAGACCATCCCAAAGCCACAGGCTAAAACTACTGCTCCACTGATTGCAGGCGTATAACGTTCGAGCTTTTCTGTTTTGAAAAAAGAATATCCATAAACTCCCAAAAGCACCATGCCAAGCATAGTTAGAACTGTACTTAATGTGAAAACACCAATAATTGTGGAAATTTCAGCAACAGAACGATTCAATCCTGAATAGAATAACAGAGGAATCAGTGGTTCACTTGGCCCCATCACAAAAATGGCAAACAAAACCAAAGGCGTTACTTTTACTCGATTCGTAGGCATAACTACCTCGCCATGTCTATGAGAATATACAAATACATCTTCTCCCATTACGTCAAAGTGTTTGTGCGCTTTGTTTTTGTAAGCAGCCCAAAGTCCATAGACAAGATAAATTGCTCCAAATAACAGCAATGCCCAGCTTGCTATGTTGCCTCTAAAATCTTGGAAAAAAGTTATTTTATTAATTTGCCATCCTAAGAAAACGCCAATAATTCCTAAAACTACCGAACTCAGAATATGTCCTAAACCACAGATTATTGTGAGCATAATAGTTTTAGACAAGCTCCATTTTCGAGATCGCGATAAAACAATAAATGGCAGATAATGGTCTGGTCCCGATGCAGTATGAAAAAAGCTGATGCTGATTGCTGTAATTGATAATGCTATTAAATTTGAATCCATAAGTTGTTTAAATTTGTATTGCTACTTTTTGTTCCCAAAGCACATCCTGCACTTTTCTAAAGAAATCAAACATTTGTTCTCCTCCATGTCCTAGAATTCTAATGACAAAACCATTTGATTCTAATTCACTGATTCCAAATGCAACGTTTTCCAATCCTTCCAATTCTTTAAAAAAGAATTCGATATTCTCCTTCACATCCTCATTCCTTGTGTTTAGATACACAAAAGTTCCTTGATGCGTAAAGCCTTCCAGTAAACCCATAGCTGATAAAGGCATAATATCTGGTCTTAATAGAACATTGTCTTTTAAAACAAGCTTATCATGATGAAAAACCTCTAGAAGATTTTGAAAATGAGCATACTTAAAAGTTTCTCCGTGATGTTTACGTCCACAGGTAATGATTTCGCTTATTGTTAAATCACAATCATCCTCGATGTTGATCTTGTTATGGCTTTTGAAAGTAGAATCTTCATGTGGAACCACGGGATGAGGCACATATGAGAATGAAGTTCCTTTTTCCATTTTGACATTCATGATTTGCGAAGCACTCCCATCCATATTAAACAATCGCTGATAGGATTGTGACTGCAATTGCAAACGAGCATTTTCTTTAACATTTACCTGAATATCATAAACATCTCCACTTAAAATTCCAGGCGATGAACTCATGATCATCAAATACGAAGCTCCATCAGATTTATACTGTCCAACAGGCATAATCCTGAAGGGCTGTGTCACATATGCATCTCTTAAAAATGATTCCCCATCCCTTTCTTCTATTTCTATTTTTAGGGTACTTACCATTTGATTAACGAACTAAATTTGGTTCTTCGATATCTTCTAGCAATGCATATTTCTTGATCCAGCCAATAACTTCATCAATTCCTTCTGTAGATCTAAGGTTTGAAAATACAAACGGTGCCCCTTTTCTCATTCTACGTGCATCGTTTTCCATTACTTCTAAACTTGCCCCAACATAAGGCGCTAAGTCGATTTTATTGATCAAAAGTAAATCAGATCTTGTGATACCAGGTCCGCCTTTACGAGGGATTTTTTCTCCTTCAGCGACATCAATTACGAAAATCGTCACATCGGCTAAATCTGGTGAAAAAGTTGCTGAAAGGTTATCTCCACCACTTTCAATTAGAATTAATTCGATATCAGGAAAACGCGAAACCAATTCATCTACCGCCTCCAAATTCATACTCGCATCTTCGCGAATTGCGGTGTGAGGACAGCCCCCAGTCTCTACTCCAATGATTTTTTCTTTTGGTAACAAACTGTTTTTTACCATAAATTCAGCATCTTCTTTCGTATAGATGTCATTTGTGATTACTCCTAAATTATAATCGTTCAGCATTTTTCGGCTTAAACGTTCTAACAATGCTGTTTTTCCTGATCCTACAGGCCCTGCCACTCCTACTTTGACATATTTTCTAGTTTCCATTTTCTTTATTTCTTTATTTCTTTATTTTTTAAGTCTTTTCTCTTTATTCTTTTCTCTTTGTTACGACATGTACAATCTTGAATAAAGTCTCTCATGTTGCATACAGCGAATATCAAAAGCGATGCTGCAAAGACCTACAAGTTCTCTGTCTATTGTTAATGTTTCTTTTGCTAATTTTTTAATCAGCGGTTGTAATTCGAACAAAACATCTTGTCCATCTAATTGTCCTAGAGGCACTAGCTTAACCGAATTGGTAATCATTCCAATAGCGGCATTGTAATAGAATGCAAACAAAGCTTCGTCTAGTGGAATTTCTAATAGTTGTGCGTACAATCCAAAAGCGATGCAATAATGTGCAGTTGCTTCTTTATTGGCAATTGCTTGTTCATAACCATTGATGAGATCAAAGGCTTTTTGCCTTCGGAAAATCTTAATTAATCGAATTCCCAGTTTCTGACTTGCCTCTCGTATTTCTCGCGGACTCTTTAAAGCACTGCATTCCTGATCAAGTTTTATTATAGTTTCTAAATCATTATTTGTAGCCGCTATATAAGCTAGTTTTAAGAAAGAAGCGTCATTGTATTTTATGTTATACATTAACATATTAGATACAAACTCTTTTGCCGAAGCCACAGAATTTACAGCTTCGTCCTGAACATAAGTCTCCAAACCGTTAGAGTGCGTATATCCTCCAATTGGTAAAGTTGGATCTGCTAAATGAAGAAGACTTCCTAAATAAGTGTTTTCTATATTAGTCATTTGAAGAAGCCATGTTTAGGATTTTTGTAAAAAGAGACGAATTTCCGTGACCATGAGGCGCTACATTCGATTTTAGCAAATGCAAGAGCTTTATCTCTTGTTTTTCTGGTTTGTAACCACTTGCTTCGAGCCATCTAAACATTGGCATTTCAAAAGGCATCATAATCTGATCATTCTGAATGAATAACGGAAGATGTTTATTTCCAATTTCATAGCAAATTGTTCCCATTTCTAATAAAGACGAAGGTGTCATTACAATCGCTTCACAAGGTTTAATGTTTACAACAATCGCTTTTTTATCATCTTGATAAAGAATGTCATCTTGATTCAATCGCTGTCCTTCCTGAATAAACTTAATCGCAATTTCAACCCCAAAATTTGTTCGCTTGCGCTGAATTCTCTTAGTAGTTTCAAACCACTCAATTTCGAGAAGATCTATCTCAAGACCTTCAGTTGAATGTGTTTTTGTATTACCTAGTATCTGTTGTATAATCATTATTTCGTTCTTTTAAAGGAGATGTTCTTTGAAACTCCGAGTCCTAATGTTGAGCCATTTATTCCGGCAACAAATGTTCGATTACTCGTTTTATTTGCATCGTTTCCTGTAGTATTTTCATATGATAATTCACAGAATTTGGCTTTTAGCGCCCATCCATGACCAAGAAGTACGGCTACAATTGGATAGATTCTTCCTAAATAGCCGTTGTAGCTATAAGATCCAGGAGTATTCATAAGCGTATTTCCCCATACATAATGCGCGTCAGCCTGAGCAATGATGGCAAAATGATCTCCGATATTCCAAGAGTCACTATAAAAAGGACCTATTTCATGTTTAGAATCGGTAAGATTTCCCGCTGCATTTTTCTCTTGATCAAAAGCAAAATTCATCCCTGCAACGACGTGATCGTTAAAAAAATATCCTACTCCGATTGGGTTTGCACCAAAACTGCTTCCCGTATTATTATTGTCTTTATAAGTTAAAGAACCATAAAGCATTAAAGATCCTTTTTGTGCACGAACCGTTGTAAGACTGGCACATACTAGAAAAAGAATAAAACCCAAATTAATTTTCCAATTATTCATAAAATTCTTTTTTGATGTTTTTATTCTAGTCTTACTGCAACAAAATAAATTGTTGCAGTAAGAAGCAGAATAAGAGTTATTAATTAAAACAAATAGTATAATTGTGCTAATGGAAGTTTATCCACAGGTTCGCAGGTGATTTTTTCTCCATCGATTGTCACGGTATAGTTTTCAGCATTTACCATGATTTCTGGAGTTGCATTGTTATGAATCATATCTGCCTTGCCGATGTTTCTGCAGTTTGAAACTGCTAGTAGTTTCTTTTCTAAACCATATTCTTCAGCGATGTTATTGTCGATACCTGCTTGCGAAACAAAGGTGAACACCGTTTTAGTCAATGCTTTTCCATAAGTTCCAAACATATTACGCATAATAATAGGTTGTGGTGTTGGAATAGAAGCATTAGCATCCCCCATTTTGCTTGCGGCAATAAAACCTCCTTTTACGATAATTTCTGGTTTAACCCCAAATAATGAAGGTTTCCAAATTACCAAGTCAGCAATTTTGCCTGCTTCTATTGATCCAACATAATTAGAAATTCCGTGTGCAATTGCAGGGTTGATTGTATATTTAGACACATATCTTTTTGCGCGATAGTTGTCGTTTTTGTTTGCTGCATCTTCGGCTAAATACCCTTTCTGTTTCTTCATCTTGTCAGCTGTTTGCCATGTACGAGTAATTACCTCTCCTACACGTCCCATAGCTTGCGAATCAGAACTCATGATACTGAATACTCCCATATCTTGAAGCACATCTTCTGCAGCAATAGTTTCTGGACGAATACGTGAATCTGCAAAAGCTACATCTTCTGGGATTTTTGGACTTAAGTGATGGCAAACCATCAACATATCTAGGTGCTCATCGATAGTATTTGTTGTATAAGGTCTGGTTGGATTTGTAGACGCTGGCAATACATTTGGATACATTGCTGCTTTAATAATATCTGGCGCGTGACCTCCACCAGCTCCTTCGGTGTGGAACGTATGAATAACACGTCCTGCGATAGCATTCATAGTATCTTCAAGAAATCCTCCCTCATTAAGTGTATCTGTATGAATAGCTACTTGCACATCATATTTGTCTGCCACTTTTAGAGAAGCATCAATAACAGCAGGAGTTGCTCCCCAATCTTCATGGATTTTTACTCCCAAAGCACCTGCTTCAATTTGTTCTTCAATTGGAGCTTCTGTAGCTACATTACCTTTTCCGACGAAACCAACATTTACAGGAAATGC
>NZ_DHEI01000126.1:3311-13585 GCF_002399805.1 Flavobacterium sp. UBA4854 | reverse complement strand
AAAATCTCTTTCGGATTCCCTAATATTATATAGGAGAGAAATAAAGGATAAACGCCAATATCAAATAATGCCCCACCTCCTAGTTCTTTATCAAAAAGTCTTTTGTTTTCTTTTTCACTTCCATGAAAGGCAAAATCGGCTTTTATATAATTTACTTTACCGATTGCTCCTTTATTGATTTTTTGCAAAACATCTTGAACTGATGGAATAAAACGAGTCCAAAAAGCTTCCATAAAAAACGTATTGTGCTTTTTGGAAGCTTCAATCATTCTTTCGGCATCTTTGTAAGATAGCGCCATTGGCTTTTCGCATAAAACATGTTTTCCTTTCTCTAACGCTTTTATGGATAATTCGGCATGCGAATTATGAGGAGTTGCGATATACACAATCTCAACTTCTGGATCTTCAAAAAGCAAATCATAAGAATTATACATTCTTAATGCATTGAATTTTCCGCCAAATTCTTCTGCTTTAGAAAAATCTCTAGAAGCAACTGCCGTCAGTTCAGCATTTTCAATCAATAATAAATCTGATGCAAACTGACTTGCAATATTTCCCAATCCTACTATTCCCCACTTAATACTTCTATTTTTCATCCTTAAATTATAATCATCAAAATTGTTAAAATGATTCAAAAAAATCCTTTACAACCAACTCTAGACGTTTTTTAAACAACAAATATCTATTATCCTACAAAAAATAGCAATCAATTACCCCAAAAATTATCAAAATTGAATGTAAGTGAAAAAAAAATGTTGTCAAATTGTAAATTTTAAGTTTGTTTTAAGAAATTCACGCAAAATGATAGGGGTTAAATTTTAAATTTAACAAAAATTAAACATGTAACCCTATTTTTTTAGGGGGTATTAAATGATTTTATACTTTTATAAAAAATTTAAAACTAAATAACTATGCGAAAAATTATTTTAAGTGTGATTCTTATCACGATTTTGGTACTAACCTTTATTTCAAATTTTATTATTGCAGACAACCCAATTCCTGCAGAAGCTGTAAAATTTGATACTGGAGATACTGCCTGGATGATCGTTGCAACTGCTTTTGTATTGTTAATGACACCTGGATTAGGATTTTTCTACGGAGGTATGGTAGGTAAGAAAAACGTAATTAGTACTATGCTTCAAAGTTTTATGGCAATGGTAATTGTTACTATTCTATGGACAGTTGTTGCTTTTGGATTGGCTTTTGGACCAACAATTGGTGGAATTATAGGAAACCCATCTCAGAATTTATTCTTTGCAGGAGTTGGAACTAACACAGCTTGGAGTCTTGCACCAACAATTCCATTTATATTATTCGCATTATTTCAGGCAAAATTCGCCATCATTACTCCTGCATTAATTACAGGTGCTTTTGCAGAACGTATTCGTTTCTGGGCTTATCTGCTATTCATGGTTTTATTCATTATTTTAATATATGCTCCTCTTGCTCATATGACATGGCACCCTGATGGAGTTTTCTTCAAAATGGGAGTTCTGGACTTCGCCGGAGGAACAGTAGTGCATATGAGCGCTGGATGGGCTGCTTTGGCTGGAGCTATGTTCTTAGGAAAAAGAAAAGTTCAAAAAGTTAATCCTGCTAGAATTACTTATGTATTATTAGGAACAGGTTTGCTTTGGTTCGGATGGTTTGGTTTTAACGCCGGATCTGCTTTAGGAGCAAATGGTCTTGCTGCTCAAGCTTTAGGAACAACAACTGTTGCAGCCGCTGCCGCTGCTATGGCTTGGGTTTTCCTTGATAAAATTTTAGGACATAAATTATCTGCTCTAGGAGCTTGTATCGGAGCTGTTGTTGGTCTTGTTGCTATTACACCTGCTGCTGGTTTCGTAAGTATTCCTCACGCAATCTTCATTGGTTTATTCTCTGCAATTGTAAGTAATATTGTAGTAAGCAAATTCCCTAAAGGAAAAATCGATGATGCTCTTGATGTATTTGCTTGTCATGGTGTTGGCGGTATGGTAGGTATGCTTTTAACTGGAGTTTTCGCTTCAAAAGCAGTTAATCCTGCAGTTGGAGATAATCAAGGTTTAATCTTCGGAACTCCAACATTGTTCATCAACCAATTAACTGCTTTAGTGATTGTTTCAATCTTTGCCTTTGTAGCCTCTTACGCTTTATTCTTCATTGTAAACAAAATTACTCCTCTAAGAGTTACTGAAGAAAAAGAAGAACTAGGATTAGACATCTCTCAACACGGAGAATTCTTATAAAAATAAATTCCCTTTCTCACATTACTTGATAAATAAAAAAGCACTCTAAATTTGACTTAGAGTGCTTTTTGCTTTTTGAATTAAAATCAAACCTTTTTATTTTTATATATTACTTTTTTTTTGATTAAAACGAAAGAGAGCCAATGAACGAGAAAAAATAAACGAGACATAATATGCACAAAAAGATAATTATTAACCAAGATCTAAAAATCTCAGCCTTTGTAATCGATTCATCATCTCCTTTTTCTCGACGTGTCTTTACATTATCTTTACTAGCTAAATACCATAAAAACGCAACTAACGCAAATGCTCCACTTATTAGTAAATCTAAAAAAATAGAAGACTTCATTATTTAAAATTAGCAATTCCTTCTTTTAGCCATTCTAAATATTCATCCGCGTTTACGTAACTAATTGTCGGTTTAGAAGTATTCATATTTTTTCCTTCCAAATCTGTAATAACATATAAAGGCTGTGTATTGGTTTTATATTTTGAGATCATAAAATCTGTCCATTTATCTCCAACTGTAATGATTTTATCTCCTGCGGCAGTTGTAAATTGCTCTTCTTTTGGCAATTCACGTTTATCATCAACATAAAGAGAAATTAAAACCACATCATTTTTTAGAATTGGCAAAATTGAAGGTTCAGACCAAACGTTATTTTCCATTTTTCTGCAGTTTACACAAGCATAGCCTGTAAAATCTAGCATGATTGGTTTGTTGATTTGCTTTGCATAAGCTAAACCATCTTCGTAATCGTGAAAAACCATAATTCCGTGCGGACCTAATTCTGCTCCTTCAGGCAAACCTTTTCCTGCTTCTGAAGAAACTGCTCCATTTCCAGATCCTCCAACTCCAAACGGACTTTCACTATATTGCGGAGGAGGCGGGAATGCACTAATTAATTTCAAAGGTGCTCCCCAAAGTCCAGGAATTAAATACATTGTAAATACTAAAGTTAGTAATCCTAAATACAATCGTCCAACAGAAATATGGTGTGTTGGGCTATCATGAGGCAATGTAATTTTTCCGAATAAATATAAGGTCAAAGCTCCAAAAATAGCAATCCAGATTGCGATGAAAACTTCTCTTTCTAAGAAATGCAATTGTAAAACCAAATCTGCATTTGATAAGAATTTAAATGCTAATGCTAATTCTAAAAACCCTAAAACAACTTTTACCGTATTTAACCATCCTCCAGATTTTGGCAAAGAATTTAACCAACCTGGGAACATGGCAAATAACATAAACGGAAGTGCTAATGCCAATGAGAAACCTAACATTCCAACAATTGGCGCAATTCCTCCGTTTGATGCTGCCTCAACTAATAAAGTTCCAACAATTGGTCCTGTACAAGAGAACGACACAATTGCCAAAGCCAGAGCCATAAATAATATTCCGATTAAACCGCCTTTATCAGCTTGTTGATCTGCTTTGTTTGCCCATGAATTAGGAAGCATGATTTCGAAAGCTCCCAAAAATGAAGTAGCAAAAATGATTAAGATAACGAAGAAAATCAAGTTAAACCAAACATCTGTAGACAAAGCGTTTAAGGCATCTGCACCAAATATTTTAGTTACAATAAGACCTAAAATTACATAAATAGCAATAATAGAAAATCCGTAGATAATCGCATTTCTAATTCCTTTTGCACGGCTTTTACTTTGTTTAGTAAAGAAACTCACTGTCATCGGGATCATCGGGAAAACGCAAGGAGTCAACAATGCTGCAAATCCTGATAAAAAAGCAATGAAAAAGATTGAAAACAAACTTCTTGCAGGCGCTGGCGCAGGAATTTCTTCTTCAGCCGCTTCTGCTGTCTTTTCAACTTTTGGCTGGACTGCTTCTTCTTTTTTAACAGTATCAACAGCCAATCCAACCACTTTGGTTTCATCAGCTTTAGCTTCAGTTACAACTGGCATTTCATCTATTTTAAAAGTCGAAGGCACTGCAATCGAGAACTTCTTGTTCGAATTGATGCATACTTCTTTACAAACCTGAAAATCAAAATCTACATCGACCGTTTTTAAGTTCGGGTTTATGATTTTTATTTCTTGCTCAATGTGTGCTTTCCCTTCAAAGAAAGTTTCATCTACACCAAAAACATCATTATAAGCTGTTCTGGTTTTACCTTCTTTAGCTTTTCCAACTAGCTCGTAATTTCCTTTTTGATTTTTAAAAGTTATTTCTAATGCCAAAGGTCCGCCGTCTGGAGTAAATTGCGAATACATATGCCAGTCTTTTTCGATTGTTCCATCAAAAATTAAAACTGCATTGTTTCCTTTTTTCTCAATTTTAGAAGTCCATTTTACGGGTTCTAATATTTGTGCATTACCTTTTGCAAAAGCAAAGAAAAACACGAACAGTAAAATGGTTTTAGTCCAAATATTTTTTGACAAATTTGTCTGAAGATTTCGAGTAAAGTTCATTATTGTAATTCTATTTTTAGTATTTGATTTGTGGTTTTCTCTATTTTAAAACGTTCGTCCTGTCTTATTCCGACAACCCAGACGATTTCATTTTCAGAACATAAAATCCAAGTTTTTTCTTTTTCAATTAATGATAATTTTTCGTCTTTAAAAAGCTTGCTAACTTTTTTAGATTTTCCTCTCATTCCAAAAGGCTGAAAAACATCTCCTTCTTTCCATTTACGTAAAATCAAAGGAAAGCGGATTTTATCGGAATCGACAAATATAACCTTATTTGAACCGAATGTTGTGTGACCAACGTTACAAAGACTCATTTTTAAGGGAAAATTAACTTCTGTCTCGTTTTCGCCAATTTCATATTCGCTTTCTTCTGGCATTTCAGAAAATGGACTTAAGATGAGTGTATCTCTATTTTTTAGCAATCTAAATTCCTCCGAAAGAACTTGTTTTCCTGATTGTCCTTCAACTAAATCATAAATATCATTCCATGCAGAAAAACCAAATTCATTGAGCCATTGATACAGATACGATTTATAATTCGGAAGTTTTTTTAGCTGATTTAAATCGAAATGAATATCATCACCTGCTTCTTTTGCAACCTGCTGATAAATCATAATCGATGCATCTTCAACCATTTCTTTTGACTCTTGAAGAAATGACTGTGTCTTCTGAAAAGCATCTAAGAAATTAGGATTAATTTCTTTTAAAATCGGAACCAAATTATGACGGATTTTATTTCGCAAATATTTAGTAGAAGCATTACTACTGTCTTCCCGCCATTCTATCTTATTCTCTTCTGCATATTTCAAAATTTCTTCTCTAGAAAAAGGCAGAAGCGGACGAATAATTTTATCGTTTTGTTCTGGAATTCCAGTTAAACCTTCTAATCCTGTTCCGCGAGTTAAATTGATAATAAAAGTTTCTAAATTATCATCGGCATGATGTGCTGTGAGAATATAATCGAAGTTTTCTTCTTCCAAAAGTTCATAAAACCAACTGTAGCGAAGTTCTCTTGCAGCAACTTGAGTCGATAATTTATAATCTTTCGCAAAAGCTTCAGTATCAAAATGAGTGGTAAAAATCGAGATATTATTCTGATCGCAATAGTTTTGAATAAATTCCTGATCTCCAAAACTTTCCAATCCGCGAAGTTGAAAATTGCAATGCAAAACAGCAATTTCAAAAGGCATTTTACTTAATAAATGTAATAAAACCATACTGTCTAACCCACCACTAACAGCCAAAAAAAGCTTTTTTTGTGCTAAAAAGGGAAATCTCGAAACGATATGATTTTGAAATTTTGAAAACATCTGATAAAAGTAAAAAATTAAATTCGATCTATTTTTAAACGAAATGTTAAGCGAATATATTTTTGCCACGAATTCCACGAATTCCACAAATTTTTTTTTTGCTAAATTCTATAAAATAGCCACAGATTAAAAGGATTAAAATGATTAAAAAATCTGTGCGAATCTTTTTAATCTGTGGCAAAAAAAAATAATTCGTGCAAATTTGTGCAATTGGTGGCGAATAAAAATTACTGCAAAACTTCGTGCATTGCTTTTGCCTTTAGCAAACATTCTTCGTATTCTTTTTCTGGAACTGAAAGCGATGTTATGGCGCTTCCAACCGAAAATGAAACATATTTATTTTCTTGATTGTATAAAATACTTCTGATTACGACATTAAAATCAAAATCGCCAACGGGTGTAAAATAGCCAACTGCGCCACTGTATAATCCCCTTTTGGTTTCTTCTAGATTCTCCACAATTTCCATTACAGAAATCTTTGGCGCACCTGTCATACTTCCCATCGGAAAGGTTGTTTTTAAGACATCTACGGGAGAATATTGCGAATCTAGTCTTGAAGTAATTGTAGAAATCATTTGGTGCACTTGCAGAAAAGAATAGATTCCGCAGAGTTCTTCAACCACAACCGAACCTTTTTGTGCTGTATGAGACAAATCGTTTCGAACCAAATCAGTTATCATGATATTTTCTGCTCGTTCTTTGGCATCTGAAACTAAAATATTTTTCGACTTTTCATCTTCAATTGGATCAGAAAAACGTTTAGAAGTTCCTTTTATTGGCTGAGAAATGATTTTATCTCCTTCTTTTTTTAAATAGCGTTCTGGCGATGCAGAAAGCAGATAGTTTTTATAGTTTTTAAAGAAAACCGAAAAAGGCGGTTGCGAAATCTCATTAAGCTTCTGAAATTTTTCTAACGGATTAATAACTGCATTTTCAGCAAAAAATTCCATACAGAAATTCGCTTCATATATATCTCCAATATGTATATGTTCCAGCATTTTATTCACTTTCTGAACATATAATTCTTTAGAAATACGTTGTTGAATATTTAGCTTTTCTTTACTTTCAACTTTCGACTTTCGACTTTCGACTATTTCATTAAAATCCTCTTCAAGTTCGTCATCACAAAACATTAAATACTGTATTTCCAGTTCATTTCCTCTCAGAATAAAAATCTTTTTAGGCTGAAAGAAAAACAAATCAGGAAAATGCAAACCATCAAAATTGTTCGATTGAAGTTTTTCGACATCATTCTTTAAATCATAAGAAAGGTATCCAAAAAGCCAGTCTTTTGTATTTTGCTGATATTGTTTTAAATCTTCAAAAGCATTGTAATAATCTGTTTGTAAAGAAGTAAATGCATCTACTGCCAATATGCAGTCAAAATTGGAATACTGCTGCGGATAAGAATTGCTGTCTAAAAAAACGACTTCGCGAAATTGCTGCGCCCAACTTAAAAGCTGCTCTTTAAACAGTTTTGGATTGGCAATATTTTTATGAATGGAAACTCTCAAAAATGGTAATTTTAAAGGTCAAAATTACGACAAAATTCTGTCATTAGCGGAAAGCAAAAAAAATAATCTAACGATTTGAATTACATTACAAAACTGTTAAAAAGACATTTATTTTATAAGAAAAAATTCGTTATATTTGATATACAATTAGATTAATCCTAAAACAGCCCTAATTTGATTGTAAAATCCTTAAAAAAGAATCTCAAAAAAAAATAATCTGCGATTCTATTTTGAGCTTTTAGACTGCATCTTTTCCAATGACTTAATTATATTTTTTAACCCTAAAAAAATCCTAAGTATTATGAAAATTGCCACAATTATTGTCCGTGTTTTAATTGGCCTTTTGTTGCTTTTTGCCTCTATCAGTTATTTTTTCCATCTAATGCCTGAGCCAGAAACTACAGGAGATTTTAAAGCCTTTAATGTTGGTTTAATGGCTTCTACGTATTTAATGCCACTAGCAAAATCTATCGAATTACTTTGCGGAATTGCATTTGTAACTGGGCGTTATGTAACTTTAGCAAACATTTTGATCTTACCAATTACGGTAAATATTTTGTTTATCAATTATTTCCTAACACCTAACGGTCTGCCAATTGCAGCGCTACTATTTCTAGGAAATTTGTTTTTGATTTACAGATACTGGGATAATTACAAAAGTGTTTTTACTGCGTAAATCATTTTTAAATAAAAACAAAAAAGCCTGTCAGATTTTATCCGACAGGCTTTTTTTTGTTTTAATTCATCTTATCGTGTTTCACCCAAACTAAATCGGTTACTTTGTATCCAATTTCCTGAGCTTTGATAAGAAAATCTGCTTTGATACTTTCAGGAATTGTTTTTTCTCTAGAAAGTATCCACATGTATTTTAAACTTTCTCCAGCCACAAGCGCGTATTTATAATCTTTATCGATTGCTACGACATTGTAACCAGAATAAAAAGGACCAAAAAATGAGACTTTCAGCATACCAATATTGTCCTTTTTGACAAATTTAGCTTTCCCGACACTTTGTTCCCATTTGTCTTTTTTGACATCATAGCCCTTATTATCTACTTTTATTGTATTATCCTCGTTTAAAGAATATTCGGCAGTTACATTGTTCAAATCTCTTTCCCATTTGTAATCTAATCTGGCAATTTCATACCATTTTCCGAGATATTTTTTGCTGTCAAAGTTTGTTACAGCTTTAGCATTTTTTGGAATTCCGCCTCCACAAGAGTACAATGCGATTCCTATTCCTGCTCCAATTAGAATTGGAGCGATATATTTACTTTTCATAGCACTATCTTTTTAATAATCATAAAGATAGTTCCATAAATACACATCTAATTTACAAAATTTTTGTTCAAGTTTACATTTTTAAGAAGCAAAAAAAGCAACAAAATTCGAAATTTTTAAAAAGATCCCGTTACATGAGCTACAAAGCATTAAATTTGAGCGATAATCAATAACACAAAAATGAGAATCCATTTATTACTATTTTTTATTTTTTTTTCTTTTACCTGCCAATCTCAAACTATACAAACAGTAGATTCTTTAAATAACGAAATTTGCAAGTCATTAATTCAAAATAAAATTTTAAACGATGAGATAAGACTTAATAGCATTAACAAATCGCATGTAATGCCTTTTTTGGCAAAATTTAAAGATACAATAGCGCAACGTGAAGCCTTTGAAAAAATGATCTATCGCCTGCAAAAAAACTGTAATGAATTTAATGCTATTTTCCCTAAAGACTCTACACAAAATGGATGGGGAATGCAAAATGAAAAACCTTTGGATCACATTTCAAAAGAACAATGCAATAGTTTTGACGAATGTAAAAAATTCTATTATTGGGAGGAAAGAGAAAAAAAAGTAGAAGTTACTATAGATGGAAATTTTTGGATAGAAAAATTTAGCGACAACACGTTTTCTAAACTTTTTTATAAAAAAAGGAGCAATTGCGAATTTGAACTTGAATTTATTGAAAGCAACAATTTGTCACGAAAAAACCTAAGTGTAAAGGGCGATAAATATCGATATAAAATTTATGATGAAGCAAAAAACGTTTACAGTGTTTACTCCAAAAACAAAGAAACTTATTATACTTTCAAATTAATTAAAGAATAAAAAAAACCGTCAGAGTAAATTCTGACGGTTTTTCTTTATTGTTTAACGTAAAAATTATACGTGTAAAGCTCTATTTTCTGTAGCTGCCAATGCTGCTTCTTTTACCGCTTCCGCGAAAGTTGGGTGTGCGTGGCTCATTCTTGAAATATCTTCAGCAGAAGCTTTAAATTCCATTGCAGTAACCGCTTCAGCAATTAAATCTGCTGTACGAGCACCAATCATATGAACTCCTAAAACCTCATCTGTTTTTTCGTCAGCCAAGATTTTTACAAATCCATCTAAGTCAGCACTTGCTCTTGCACGTCCTAAAGCTTTGAATGGGAAACTTCCAGATTTATATTTCACTCCAGCAGCTTTCAATTGCTCCTCAGTTTGTCCAACTGCAGCAACTTCTGGCCAAGTGTAAACTACACCTGGAATTAAGTTGTAATCGATGTGTGGTTTTTGACCCGCTAAGATTTCTGCAACCATTACTCCTTCTTCCTCTGCTTTGTGTGCTAACATTGCTCCACGAACAACGTCACCAATTGCGTAGATATTTGGAGTACTAGTTTGCAAATGATCGTTTACCTCAACTTGTCCTCTTTCTGAAATTTTTACTCCAGCTTTGTCGGCATTTAATCCGTCTGTGTATGGACGACGACCAACAGAAACTAATGAATAATCTCCTTCAAGAGT
>NZ_DHEI01000126.1:0-3139 GCF_002399805.1 Flavobacterium sp. UBA4854 | reverse complement strand
ACTTTGTGAGAAACATAGAATTTCATTCCTTGTTTTTTCAATACTTTAGTCAATTCTTTAGAAAGAGCTCCGTCCATTCCTGGAATGATTCTGTCCATGAATTCAACCACAGAAACCTGAGCACCTAAACGAAGGTAAACTTGTCCAAGTTCGATTCCGATAACTCCACCACCAATGATCACTAAGTGTTTTGGAACTTCTTTTAAAGCTAGAGCTTCAGTAGAAGTGATGATTCTTTCTTTATCAATTTTAATAAACGGTAAAGAAGATGGTTTTGATCCTGTAGCAATTACAGTATATTTTGCTTCGATAGTTTCTGAAGTTCCGTCAGCTTTAGCAACAGCAATATGAGTTGCATCTACGAAAGAACCTAAACCATTGAAAACAGTAATTTTATTTTTATCCATTAAGTAGTTAATTCCACCTACGGTTTGATCTACAACAGCTTGTTTACGTGCAATCATTTTCTCTAAATTGATTTTTACGTCACCAGAAACTTCGATTCCGTGATCTGCAAAATGAGCAATTTCTGAATAGTGATGAGAAGATGATAATAATGCTTTTGAAGGAATACAACCTACGTTAAGGCAAGTTCCTCCTAATGAATTATATTTTTCTACAATAGCAGTTTTGAAACCTAATTGTGCGCAACGAATTGCTGATACATATCCGCCAGGACCTGAACCTATAATGACTACGTCAAATGAACTCATAGTTTATCTTTTTATTTTAAGCGTCACAAATTTAAGGAATAAAGTTCTTTTTGAAGTTTAATTTTCAATGTTTTTTGCGTGAAATTTTGGGTGTGGGTTTTCTGCCACGAAGGCTCGAAGACGCAAAGTTTTTTTGAATTGTTAGCTTAACCGCAAAGTGCGCTAAGAGTCACGCAAGGTTCGCAAAGCTTATCTTTATCAATGATTATAACGCAATATTGTCATTTCGATGAAGGAGAAATCCCAGTGAGAAGCTCGACAAAGATTTGGTTCTCGTTGCGGAGTTACTTGCGAGGATTTCTCCTTCGTCGAAATGACATAAAATGAGAACAAAAACCTTTGAACCTTTGTCACTTTGAATCTTTGAATCTTTGAACCTTCTAGTTAAGGTTTCTTTTCAGGATTTCTTGAAGTATGAAATACTGAATAAATAATTATTTCATTTCCAATAATCTCATAAATAATAACAAAAGGAAATTTGACCAGAGTCATTTCTCGATAACTTGGTTCTTTTTTAATCTCAAATAATTCTGGATTTATTTTTAAAACTTTTAGATAAGATCTTAAATAAGTTAGAAATTGCTTTCCTAAACCTTTACTTCTACTTTCGTAAAATTCAATAGATTCATCAATTTCTTTTTCTGCTAATGGTAAAATTTTAATTTTAAAAACCATATTTAGCATTCAAACGTTGCTCGACCTCTTCCCAACTATTTGCCTCTATTTCTCCAGACAAATATTTTTCTCTTTCTTCGGCAACTAAATTGTAATGTGAATCGGGAACAATTGACTCTTTTTCCTCATGATTAATGGCATCAAAAACGCTTTCCAAAATTTCTAATTTTGAATCGTCGTCAATGAATTTACCAAAATCTTTTATAAGCTTACGTCTTAATTCCTTCGTTTCCATTTTTATTTGCATTTAAACTCAAATTTAAGATTTATAATGATTCAATTATGTTAAAACTTACTTTACGATACAAAGTCTCAGAGAAAAAACTTAGACTCTAAGAATCTTAGTATCTTAAAAAGAAATCACCGTCGAATTCTTCACTTCACTAATCATAAACATACTTTGCGTACTTCCTATATGCTGCAATGAAGTTAGTTTTGTGACTAAAAACTCTCTGTAAGCTTCCATATCTTTTACCAAGACTTTCAGGATATAATCATAATCACCGCTTACGTGATGGCATTCAAGAACTTCGTTTAATTTGATGACTTCACTTTCAAATTTGGTCAGAAATTCTTTGGTGTGTTGAATGAGTTTTAAATGACAGAAAACCACAAATCCTTTTTCGATTTTAGATTTATCGACTAAAGCCACATAGCTTTTTATTATTCCTTCTCGTTCTAGTTTTTTGATTCGTTCGTAAACTGCTGTTACTGACAAATTGAGTTTTAAAGACAATTCTTTATTGGTCTTTTTACTGTCGGTTTGAAGCAGAACAAGGAGTTTTTTATCGATTTCGTCAAGAATCATATCTATTGTTTTTTTGAAGATGAAAGAAAATCTACAGAATTGCATTTTACATCTCAAATTTAGATTAAAAATCAACATAAAATGATTTTTATAGTTTTAAAATCTATAAAAACAACTACTTATTGACATTTTTTCTAATTAAACTTTTCTTTGACCAAAAATCTAACAGAAACGATTTAAAACTTGAAACAAAAAACTAACTATAATGAAAGATTTTAAACCAGCAGATAAAATTCAGGATCTACAATATTTTGGTGAATTTGGCGGAGTAAATCCGTCGATTTCAGATTCTTCGACTTATACTTTTTTATCGGCAAAAACCATGTTTGATACTTTTGAAGGCAATATGGAAGGCTGTTATTTGTATTCGCGCCATTCTTCGCCAAGTAATTTATATCTGGATCAAGCTTTGGCAGCAATGGAAGGAACAGAAACAGCAAATGTTTCGGCTTCAGGAATGGGCGCTATTACTCCTACTCTATTACAATTGTGCGGTGCCGGAGATCATATTGTTTCGAGCCGAACGATTTATGGCGGAACTTATGCTTTTTTAAAGAATTTTACACCTCGCTTCGGAATCGAAACTAGCTTTGTTGATATTACAAAACTCAATGTTGTTGAAGCTGCGATAACTTCAAAAACTAAAGTTTTGTATTGCGAAACAGTAAGCAATCCGTTATTAGAAGTGGCAGATATTAGCGGTTTGGCTAAAATTGCTAAAAAACACAACTTGAAATTGGTTGTAGATAATACTTTTTCGCCTTTATCGGTTTCTCCTGCGAAATTAGGCGCTGATATTGTAATTCATAGTTTGACGAAATATATTAATGGAAGTAGCGATACGGTTGGCGGTGTAACTTGTGCATCTAAAGAATTTATTAATTCATTGAAAAATGTAAATTCTGGCGCGAGCATGCTTCTAGGTCCAACAATGGATAGTTTG
>NZ_DHEI01000161.1:8522-12947 GCF_002399805.1 Flavobacterium sp. UBA4854 | reverse complement strand
TTTGCAATCATTGTTTTGTAATACTCTTTTAGCATCTCGTACTTTTCAGGAGATACAATAGCTTCATTTATTTGATGTAAAATAGCCAACTGTAAAGTATTTCCATTTGCCAATATATTAAACTTAAAAGCGCCCAGATTACTTTCCATTGTTACAGTAGCAGGAGCTGGCAATGTTTCAACCGCAAAACCATCTGGAATTTTAATTGTAATATTATATTTCTCGGCGAAAGGATAGCTAAAATCAACTGGATATTCTCTTACCTCCTGCTTAAAAGGATTTTTATCATTGGTAAAAAATAACATTGGACTTACATAAATTTTCTCTCCAATAAGCTCACAAAAATTATTTCCAGTAAATGAATAAGTTTCAACCATAGGAAGCAATATATCATTCTCATTAGTTTTAGAATATTCACTTATTTCTATTTTATTATTTCCATTTTCAAGTTTTTCTAAATATTCTTCTTCTTTAAGATTGCTTATTTTGCTTCTTGTAATCATGGCATTATAATCTACAGACTGTCTTCTGGTTTTTCCTGTTACTTTCCCATCGGCTTCAATATTGTAAGTCATAAAAACATTATCAGAAGATGTTTTTTCCGGCATTAAATTAATCTCTTCAGATGTTCCATCTTTTCGTATTAATCTTCCTGACCAGTTTAGAACTCTAAGAGGCAAAATATTTGGTGTAGAAAATTTTTCTGATGCATCTAATAAAATATATCCATTAGGAGTTTCTACTGCCGCAATTACGTAATTGAATGCCGTTCTATTTGGAAATAAAGCAATTCCGTTTGAACGCGTGCTAACTAAAACCGGATTTGCAGTTAAACCCGAGTAGCGTAACATTGCTGTCAGCATCAAATTGATATCAGCAATATTTCCTGTTTTTTCTTTGTACGCTTTTTTAACTCCGTTGTCACATCCATAACCAAAATAGTTATTCCATTTAACGTTCGATTTTACATGATTAAAAATAGTCCATATTTTCTCTTCTTGCGTTTTCGAGTCTACGAGCAGTTTTTTCAAATCTTCTTCAAAATATCCTGTTTTATTTAATTCAGGTCCAAAATCGTCATAATCATAGATTGTTTTTACTACCGAATTCCAATCTGTAGAAAAGGTCTTAAATGGTGAATTAGGATATTTTGTCATTGATAATTCTTGACTTAGACTTACAGTATAATTATCAATATTATTGACATAATTTTCATCTTTTAACGCTGGCAAGTTTTCTGCAATATAAGCTGTTCTTGTTTCTACAAAATCCAATTTTTCTTGTGAAGCACTTCCGCTCACAACTCCATTTCGGCCTTCTCTGTATGTATATTGGATTGATCTATTGTTTTTTTCTTCAATAATTTTTGGACTTACATATCCTTTAAAATTTCTATTGTAAACAAAATATTCTGGAACATACATTTTAAACTCCGAATAATTTACAGGAATTGTGCTCTGAAAATTCCAATCTCTTGGACTTCCAATACTGTTATTTTTTATTATATATTTAAATTCAACAATAGAACCTTCTTTAACATTTGGCATAGTAAAAACCTTCTGAGCCCAATATTTATTGATTGCTTCATCAAATTCGGCTTCACCTTTTAATTTGGTTTTCTCAATTTTTCCGTTAACTAAATTATATGTTGTCGCGTCAGAAATAAGAACTTTCTCTTTAGATCCGTTTCCTGCTATATAATATCTTATTTTTTTTGTGGCCCAATCGTAGCCTTCTTTTTTATAGATTTTAATTTTAGCTGTTACTTCCAACTGCATTGTAAAACCATTGTCTTGATCGTAGTCGAAAACATTTTGTCCTTTCTCAAAAAGTATGGCCGCAACTGCCGAAGAATCTTTCGGGTGCACCTTTTGTTCAAGTTCGGCAACAGTTACTTTTCCTAGCTTGAATTCCTGCGAAATTATTTTGGGAGAAAATAATAAAATCGCAGATAACGTAAATAGTTTAATAATTTTCATTGGTAATTTTTGGTTGGTTTTGGGTTATAATTGTTAGTTTTTGGTCAATATTATTTTGGCATTATCGTTTCTAGAAATTTGTTCCATAAACAAACGGTACTCATCATATTCTTTGCTAGAATATTTTCCTTTGTTTAACAACATAAATCTTTTGTAGGTTAGCTTGCTATTGTCTTTTTTAATTATTTCGGTTTTATATTCTCCAAATTTTCCTTTTAGCTCATAATTTGAAGGTAGAAATTCGATGCTAAAACCTTCTGGAAGATTGATTTCAATTTCGTCTGTATCTAAATAACCGCGCTGAATTTGAAATGGATTTTTACGGTTTCTAATTCGTTTTACACTTCCTGTATATTGATTAAAAGCATCAACTACAAACATCATTTTATTGCCCGAAAGCGTTCCATAATTTGTTGCGCTTAATTGAACATCTTCGGTAAAACGAATATTTTCTTTATCATTTGTAAAAGTGATTTTACCTAATTTCAAATTGTTAATATTATCCCAGTAATCTTTATAGTGTTCTTCTTTTTCATTTGGTGGCATCGTTTCTACTCGAGATTTAGAAGCATATACACTTCCTTGCGATGCAATTTTTAAAACACCAGAAAAATTACCCGTCTGATCGATTGTGTAAACCCCTTTTCCATCTTGTATATTTCCTTTATCATCATAGATTTTAGTTCTTACAATCTCACCGCCTTCTGGTTTTACAACCAAAACATTACGATCATCTGTAAAAGTGCCTTGATATCCAAACGGATCATCTTGACTAGTACATTCTAACCAGATGTAACTATCTTTATTAGGAATTGCCAGAATCATATGATTTCCTTGCATCGACACAAAATCAGTTTGAATATCTTCTTTATAACGGTCACCATATAAAATCGTATTGTACGATGGAACGTCTACAACCTGCAAAAGTGCCTTTGTATAATTTGATAATGCTTTACAATCTCCATATCCTAAGCGATCAACGTCGTTGGCCAACATCGGTTTCCAGCCGCCAATACCAATCGCAATATTCACATATCGTGATTTTTTCTGCATGTAATCGTAAATTATTTTGGCCTTCTTAACTGGGTCTTTTTCATCGCCAACCAAAGCTTTTATTTTTGTTTTTGTCTCTTCTGTTAAAACAGTTGTACCGCTTAAGATTTTGTCGCCATACCATTTACCAAATGCTTCCCAAGTAGTTGCATTTCCGTCAACTCCCTCTAAGTGGAAATTTTCTAACCCCATCATAACTTTAGGAAAAAGATCTGAAGGGGAAGGACTAAGATCTTCTTGTTTTTGAGCTACAATATTTGTCGCTAAGTAACTTAAATTGGTTTCTGTGTCTGCTGTCTTTTTTATATTGAAGTCATCAAATCGGAACTCCTTTTTCTTAAAGCCCAATCCTTTTGGAAAAGTAACATTCAGCAAGCATTTTTCTATACTTACATTATAGCCGCCAACAAAATACCATTTTGGTATAAATGCAGTATTCGAAGTTTCGACTTCGCACGTAAAGGCAACCGTAAAAGGATACGAAATAGGAGTATAATCTAAATAAAGCACTCTGCTATCCGAAAAAAGAGTACTGCCTCCTACCGCGCTTTGATCTTTAAAGTCTTTTCTTTTGATTTTTTTTATCTCATTTCCTAATGCATCATAAACGACAGCTTCAATATTTTTTACCGAAGTTGTTTTATCGTAATGATTGTAGGCATTGATGTCTCTTAATCCTTTTTCATTTAAAACAGAAACAACTCTTTGGATCTTGATATTCATACTTCTTTGTGAAGCAATAACAATATCCATTTGGTCTAAACGAAGAACTGCATTTGCATTCTGTTTTAAACTATCTGGAATAGAAAGAATAGGATAAGTGCTCTTTTGAGCGAATGAAGTAAGGTTTATTAAGAGTAAAAATAATGCGAAAAAAAGATTTTTCATTAGTAAGGATTTTCGTCAAATATATATTATTTTCAGAAATCCTTAACAAATGTTTAATAATATTTTTACTCCCTGTTTTTGCTGTCCATTACAATGGTAACTGGTCCGTCGTTTAGAAGATTTACTTTCATATCTGCACCAAAAATCCCTGTTTGCACTTTCTTGCCAAACTCTTTTTCTATTGTTTGAACAAACTTCTCGTAGGTAGGAATTGCAAAATCTGGTTTTGAAGCTTTTATATACGATGGACGGTTTCCTTTTTTTGTTGATGCGTGAAGCGTAAACTGACTAACAACAATAATATCGCCGTCAATATCCTGAACTGAGCAGTTCATAACATCATTTTCGTCTCCAAAAATTCTCATTTTAATGATTTTACCCGCAAGCCAATCAATATCTTCTTGCGTGTCGGCATCTTCTATTCCGACTAAAACCAACAAACCCTTTTTAATATCTGCCGTTTTTTGATTATCAACTGTTACAGATGCCTGAGAAACTCTTTGAA
>NZ_DHEI01000161.1:0-8205 GCF_002399805.1 Flavobacterium sp. UBA4854 | reverse complement strand
CCTTCAAGAATTTTTAGGTAACTATTGTAGCGCGACCAAGCAATTTCGTCTTTTTCTAAAGCTGCTTTTATGGCACAATGCGGTTCTTCTTTATGTAAACAGTTGTTAAACTTACACTGATCTTTAAGTCTGAAAAATTCTGGAAAATAACCGCTAATTTCTGATGGTTCCATATCAACGATTCCAAAACCTTTAATTCCTGGAGTATCGATAATTCGGGCATTAAAAGATAAATCATACATTTCGGCAAAAGTAGTTGTATGTTGTCCTTGTTTGCTTTGTTCTGAAATGACCGAAGTTTTTAAATGAAGACTTGGTTCAAGTGCATTTACTAAAGTTGACTTTCCAACGCCTGAGTGTCCAGAAAACATGCTAACTTTACCGATCATCATTTCTTTTAGCTTGTCAACGCCTTTATTTTCTGTCGAAGAAATACGAAGACATTTATATCCAATTTCAGAATAAATATGCTGCAAATAAAGCTGATCGTCTAAAGTCTGTTCTGTTAAAGTATCAATTTTATTAAAAACAAGTATAGCTTCAATTCCGTATGCTTCAGCTGTAACTAAAAAACGATCAATAAAACTTGTAGTTGTTGGCGGATTATCGATTGTAATCAATAAAAAAACCTGATCGATATTTGAAGCAATAATATGAATCTGCTTAGATAAGTTAACCGATTTACGAACGATATAATTTTTTCTTTCGTGAATATTATGAATCATTCCTGTTACGGCATCAGATGTTTCCTCTAATTCATAATCGACTATATCACCTACAGCAATAGGATTGGTACTTTTAATACCTTTTATTCTGAATTTCCCTTTCATGCGGCATTCGACAAAATCTCCATTTTTCGATTTTACGGTATACCAACTTCCTGTAGATTTATAAACGGTTCCTGTCATTCTTTAATTTTAGATTGCGGACTTTAGATTAAAACTAAATTCTTTGCAAAGATAAATGAATAATTTAAACCATATAAGTTATATAAGTGAATATAAACACAAGCTTTTTTATAACAAAAATCCCCATCACTTTTTTCAAAGCAATAGGGATTTTAAAAAACAATCTAATTTTAAATATGTGATATAATTAAACTCAATAACAAGAATTTTTCAATCTTAAATTATCTTATACCACTTATGTGTTTTAGAAAAAATTATGCATTGAAAATTTTCTCTTGGTGACCAATACTTTCTTGGTGAATTGCTTTAAACATTCTTAAAACGAATTCCTCAGTAAGACCTTTTTTCTCACCTTCTAGAATCATTTTTCCTAAGATTTCGTTCCAACGGTTATTTTGAAGGATCGCAACGTTTGCATCTTTTTTCACTTGACCAATTTCGTCAGCCACTTTCATACGTTTTCCTAACAATTCTAATAAGTTAGCATCTAAAACGTCGATGTTTGCTCTTAGTTTTTTCATTTTTTGGCTGTACTCGTCTGTAGTATCATCCGTTTTTCTGATAGTCAAATCTTTAATGATTTGTTTCAAAGCATCTGGAGTAACTTGCTGAGCTGCATCAGACCAAGCATTATCTGGATCGATGTGTGTTTCGATAATCATACCATCGTAGTTCAAGTCTAAAGCTTCTTGAGTTACTTCGAAAATCATTTTACGATCTCCAGTAATGTGAGATGGATCGATGATTAATGGTAAATCAGGGAATTTATTTTGCAATTCGATAGCAATTTGCCACTCTGGAATGTTTCTGTATTTTGTTTTTTCGTAAGTAGAGAAACCTCTGTGAATAACACCTAATTTCTCGATACCTGCCATGTGTAAACGCTCAACACCACCTAACCATAAAGCTAAATCTGGGTTTACAGGATTTTTAACCAAAACAATTTTATCTGTTCCTTTTAAAGTATCAGCAATTTCTTGAACTGCGAAAGGGTTTGCAGTTGTACGTGCTCCAACCCATAAAACGTCGATATCGTATTCTAAAGCTAATTTACAGTGAGCTGCAGTTGCTACTTCAGTTCCCATTAATAAACCAGTTTCAGCTTTTGCTTTTTGCAACCATTTTAATCCAATTTCTCCAATACCCTCAAATCCTCCTGGACGAGTTCTTGGTTTCCAGATTCCAGCTCTGAATACGCTTACTTTTGAATCTTTCAATTCGTGAGCGATTTTCAAAACTTGATCTTCAGTTTCTGCACTACAAGGTCCAGCTATCACAAGTGGGTGATTTAAATTGAAATCTTCTAACCACTTTCTCATTTCTTTTTTATTTTCCATCTTAATTCTAATTTACTTTTTAGTTGTTGTTAATCCGTTTAGTATTTCTTTTATTTTATTTGTGCTTTCCATTTCTTCAAAAATGGCATTGTAATTTTCATCTTTCAACAAATCTCTAAACCGACTGAGATTTGCAATGTAAGCTTCTAAAGTTTCCAGAACGTGTTCTTTGTTTTGCTTAAAAATCGGTGTCCACATTGCCGGCGAACTTTTTGCTAAACGAACCGTACTTTCAAATCCACTTCCCGCCATATCAAAAATATCCTGTTCGTCTTTTTCTTTGTTCATTACCGTTTTTCCAAGCATAAACGAACTAATGTGCGATAAATGCGAAACATAAGCAATGTGTTTATCGTGCGAAACGGGATCCATATATCGAATTCTCATTCCAATTGAAGTAAAAAGATTTAATGCTTTTTCCTGTAATTTAAAAGCTGTCTTTTCGACTTCACAAATAATATTTGTCTTTCCTTGAAACAAACCTCTTATTGCTGCCGATGGTCCCGAAAACTCTGTTCCGGCAATTGGGTGCGTTGCAATAAAATTTCTTCTTTTTGGGTGATTGGCCACTGCTTCACAAATTGGTTTTTTAGTAGATCCTACTTCAAAAACAATCGTTTTTTCTCCTACAGCATCCAAAACTTTAGGTAAAACCGTTAGCGCTACATCTACAGGAACCGAAACAATTACAAAATCTGCTTTTTGTAAATCTTCAAAGTTTCCTGCTTCGTCAATAACTCCAAGATCAATTGCTTCTTGCAAATGTTTTTCGTTATTATCGATTCCTAAAATAGTCGCATCAGGATAACGTCCTTTGATGTCTAACACCATCGAACCGCCTATTAACCCTATTCCTATTACGTATACTTTCATAATTTTTTAAAATTCCAAGTTTTAAAATTCCAAATTCCAATTAAATGGCTTCGACTTCGCTCAGCCTGACAATCTGGATAAAAGTCTTGATTCTTGCTTCTAAAATCTTAATACTCTAAAATCGATCAATCGCTTCTTGTACTTTTTCTTCCTTTACACACAATGAGAATCTGATATATCCTTCACCGTTACTTCCAAAAATGGTTCCCGGTGTAATGAAAATATGCTTCTCATATAATATTTCGTCAATGAACTTTTCTGCTGATTCAATTCCTTCTGGCAATTTTGCCCAAACAAAAAGACCAACTCCTTCTTTATATACTTTGCAGTTTAATTTTTCTGCAAGTTTTTCAGTCAATTCTCTACGGCGTTTGTAAATTTTGTTTTGGTCTTCAAACCAAGACTTATCACATTTTAACGCTGCGATTGCGCCTTTTTGAATTCCGTAGTACATTCCGCTGTCCATGTTGCTTTTTACTTTTAGGACTGCATCGATAATTTCAGGATTTCCTAAAACCATTCCGACTCTCCAGCCAGCCATGTTGAATGTTTTACTTAGCGAATTCAATTCTAAAGCCACATCTTTCGCTCCTTCAACTTGCAACAAACTCATCGGATTATCATTCAAAACAAAACTATACGGATTGTCATTAATTAATAAGATGTTGTGTTTTTTTGCAAAAGCAACCAATTTTTCAAATAACGCTAAACTTCCTCTGGCTCCTGTCGGCATGTGCGGATAACCCAACCACATAATTTTCACTTTCGAAAGATCCAGTTTTTCAAGAGCTTCAAAATCCGGTTCCCATCCATTTTCTTCTTTCAGATCATAATAAACCGGAACTGCTTGAACCAAATTGGTTACCGAAGTATAAGTTGGATAACCTGGATTCGGAATCAAAACGTGATCGCCTTCATTTAAAAAGGCTAACGAAATATGCATAATTCCTTCTTTCGAACCCATAAGGGGTAAAATCTCATTATTCGGATTCACTTCAACACCAAACTGATCACGATAAAAATCTGCCATCGCCTGCCTCATTTCTGGTAATCCCTGATAGCTTTGATAACCATGTCCGTTTTCGTCTTGAATTGCTGCAGCGACTGCTTCAATTACTGCTTTTGACGGACTCAAATCAGGGCTTCCAATTCCCATATTGATGATCGATTTTCCTTCAGACATCAACTGACGAACTTCTCTTAGTTTTGATGAGAAGTAGTATTCTTCAACTGTGTCTAATCGTTTTGCTGTTGTAATCATTGTTTTTAATTTTTGCTATATGCTTTAAGCTTTACGCTATATGCTTTTCTATTTTTGACTTTATGACTTTCGACTTTTCAACTTTATGACTCAGTCAAAGGTTTTGTGTTTTTATATTCTCCCAACACTTTGAAATATTCTGCCATTATGTTTAATAACGCTTTGGCTTTTGCGAAATCTTCGTATTTCTCGAATGTTACGTCTACGAAGAATGAATATTTCCAAGGTGTTTCTATTTTTGGAAGCGACTGGATTTTTGTCAAATTCAGTTTGCAATCGCTCATTACATTCAAAACCGCAGCTAAACTTCCTCTTTTATGATCTAATTCAAATTTTACAGAAGCTCTATTGATTTCGCTTTCTGGCAAAAATGAATTTTGCTTTTTAATAATTACGAAACGAGTCATATTATTTTTGATCGTTTGAATTGATGATGCAATAATATCCAGATCGTACATTTCAGAAGCCGTTACACTTGCAATTGCCGCAATTCCAGTCAATTGTTTTTCCTGAATTCTTCTTGCTGTTTCAGCTGTATCTTTATCCTCAACCAATTTGATATTTGGATATTGTTTCAAGAAATCCATACACTGCAAAAGTGCCATTGGGTGCGAATGAACTTCTCTAATATCTTCAATTTTCTGACCTTTTAAAGCCATTAAATTCTGCTGAATGTTTAAATAATGCTCTCCAATTATGTGTAAATTATTCTTGTCAATCAATGCATAATTCGGGATAATTGGCCCTGCAATTGAATTTTCGATCGCCATTACAGCTTGATCAGATTTTCCGGCAATAAGGCTGTCGATCAATTCTTCAAAAGACAAACATTCATCAACATCCACATTTTCAGAGAAATACTCTTTTACAACCTGATGATGAAATGATCCTTTAATACCTTGTATTGCAATTTTCGTTGTCATATAGTCAAAAAAAAATCCTGATTTGCATCAGGATTGTATATTAGTTTTATTTGTCTTAAAATTTTTCTCAAATAACCATAGCACAATCCTCACTTCTACTAAAGAAGAAATAAAAAGAGTTGCTAAAATAAAAACGGTTACTTGCCATTTTGTTTGTGTTTTGTTTTAAATTCTCTGCGAATGTATAAATTATTTTTAGTGCACCAAAAAAAAGATTGCATTTTATGAAACAAAAAGGGATTTCTTAACAAATTTAGCAGGTTTTGTATGATAATATAAAAATATGGGCTTAAAATGAGATATTTATAATGGGATTTTGAAAGGTTCTGAGGTTTTGAAATGCTAAGGTTCTAAGTTTTTTTCCCCACGAATTCATGAATTAGTATAAATCATTGTTTATTACTAAAGCTTAAAATCCATTAGAACACTAATATTTTATCCTTTTCCAATAATATCTCGATATTTCAATATCATCAATTATATAAGCTATTCTATTATCATCTACTTTAAAAAACTTCATTGGATGTCTGTTATTATCATAAAGCAACAATGTATCACCATTCATCTTCCACTTACCATATTCATCCGTAGAACTTCTTAAAACATTCTTTCTTGCCATTTTTCTTGAATTATACTTCTGAAATAAACATTTATAGGTATTATCATCTCGCAAATACAAAATACTAATACCATACGAATAACCAATCGTAGGGTAAGAATCATAGGCGATTCTATAAACAACATCTCTCTTCTGAGCAAAGACAGAATTAACCAAAAAGAAAATTACAATTAAACTTTTATTCATAATAATCATCTAATATGTTTAGCAACAAATAAACAAAAAAAGCAGTCATCATTACAACAACTGCTTTTCTATTAATTGAGAATAAAATCTTTCCTCTTTATTATATTTTCTTTCTTCTAAAAAAGAATTAAGACCCACACATTTCACAATCCTCAGGATCTGCGGCTTGTGCTTTTAAAAGCATCGCTTTATAATCCTCAACGCTGATTGCTTCAGTTTCCGCAACTAATGTTGGAGCCGTCTCTTCTTTTTTATCGTTGTTTAATGTGAATTTAATTGCATCTACAGCCGCTTTTGTTCTTAAGTAATACATTCCTGTTTTTAAACCAGATTGCCAAGCGTAGAAGTGCATTGACGTTAGTTTAGAATAGTTAGCATCTTGCATGAACAAGTTCAACGATTGAGACTGGTCAATGAAATATCCTCTTTGACGAGACATATCGATAATATCTTTCATCGACATTTCCCAAACTGTTTTGTAAAGATCTTTTAAGTCTTGCGGAATCTTATCGATGTTTTGAACAGATCCGTTATGACGCATAATTTCTTGTTTCAAATCTTCATTCCATAAACCTAGTTTTACTAAGTCTTCTAGTAAATGTTTGTTTACTACGATGAACTCTCCAGACAATACACGACGTGTGTAAATGTTTGAAGTATAAGGTTCGAAAGCTTCATTGTTTCCAAGAATTTGAGAAGTCGATGCAGTTGGCATTGGCGCAACTAACAATGAGTTACGAACTCCATGCTCTACAACTTCTTTTCTTAATGAAGCCCAGTCCCAACGTCCTGATAACTCTTCATCTTTCATTCCCCACATATTGTATTGGAATTCTCCTTGTGACATTGGCGAACCTTCGAAAGTTGAATACGGTCCTTCTTCTTTTGCCATTTCCATAGAAGCGGTTACAGCAGCAAAGTATAAAGTTTCGAAAATCTCTTGGTTCAGTTTTTTAGCTTCATCACTTGTAAACGGCATACGCAGCATAATGAAAGCATCTGCTAAACCTTGCACACCTAAACCAACCGGACGGTGACGCATGTTAGAGTTTTCAGCTTCTTTTACTGGGTAATAATTTCTGTCGATTACTTTATTCAAGTTACGAGTTACACGTTTTGTAACATTGTAAAGTGCTTGGTGATCAAATTCTCCGTTATCAATAAACATTGGCAATGAGATTGATGCCAAGTTACAAACTGCAATTTCGTCTTTAGAAGTAAACTCCATAATCTCTGTACACAAGTTCGAAGAACGAATTGTTCCTAAATTCTTGTGGTTCGATTTACGGTTTGCTGCATCTTTATATAACATATAAGGAGTTCCTGTCTCAATTTGAGATTCTAAGATTTTCTCCCATAATTCACGAGCACGGATTGTTTTTCTTCCTTTTCCTCTAAATTCGTAATCAGTATATAATGCTTCGAATTCATCTCCGTAAACATCATATAACCCCGGACATTCGTTAGGACACATTAAAGTCCATGTTGAATCTTCCTGAACACGTTTCATGAATAAATCTGAAGTCCACATTGCGAAGAATAAATCTCTCGCACGCATTTCTTCTTTTCCTGTGTTTTTCTTTAAATCCAAGAAATCAAAGATATCAGCATGCCAAGTTTCGATGTAAATCGCAAAACTTCCTTTACGTTTTCCACCACCTTGATCTACGTAACGAGCCGTATCGTTGAATACTCTCAACATCGGAACAATTCCGTTTGAAGTTCCATTTGTACCACGAATGTAAGATCCAGTCGCACGAACGTTATGAATAGAAAGTCCAATTCCTCCTGCTGATTGCGAGATTTTTGCTGTTTGTTTTAATGTATCGTAAATTCCGTCAATACTATCATCTTGCATTGCCAAAAGGAAACAAGAAGACATTTGAGGTTTTGGAGTTCCCGCATTGAACAACGTTGGTGTTGCGTGCGTAAAGAACTTTTTAGACATTAAATCGTAAGTTTCAATTACTGACTTTAAATCATCTAAGTGAATACCAACAGAAACACGCATTAACATGTGCTGTGGACGTTCTACGATTTTTCCGTTTATTTTAAGAAGATAAGAACGCTCTAAGGTTTTAAAACCAAAGTAATCGTA
>NZ_DHEI01000115.1:5134-5580 GCF_002399805.1 Flavobacterium sp. UBA4854 | reverse complement strand
GTTTGAATAAAAAAAGTGTAATTTTGCACTCCAATTTATAAAAGTATGAGAACCAAGTCTTTAAAAAAGAACAAAATTAACGTAATCACTCTTGGGTGTTCAAAAAATGTTTATGACAGTGAAGTCCTTATGGGACAGCTGCGTGCAAATGGTAAAGATGTTGAACACGAAGCTCCTGCAGAAAAAGAAGGAAACATTATTGTAATTAATACTTGCGGATTTATTGATAATGCAAAAGCAGAATCGGTAAACATGATTTTGGAATATGCAGATAAAAAAGACAAAGGGCTTGTTGATAAAGTTTTTGTAACAGGATGTTTATCTGAACGTTACAGACCAGACTTAGAAAAAGAAATTCCGAATGTTGACCAATATTTTGGAACTACAGAATTACCTCAACTATTAAAAGCTCTTGGAGCCGATTATAAACATGAGTTACTTGGAGA
>NZ_DHEI01000115.1:2400-4958 GCF_002399805.1 Flavobacterium sp. UBA4854 | reverse complement strand
ATTCCTTTAATGAGAGGTTCTCACGTTTCTCAGCCAATTGAAAAATTAGTTAAAGAAGCTCAAGGCTTAGCTAAAAACGGAGTTAAAGAATTAATCTTAATTGCTCAAGACTTAACTTATTATGGTCTTGATCTTTATAAAAAGAGAAATCTTGCTGAATTACTGGAAGCCTTGGTAAAAGTAGAAGGAATTGAATGGATTCGTTTACACTATGCCTTCCCTACTGGTTTCCCTATGGATGTTTTGGAAGTAATGAAACGCGAACCTAAAATCTGTAACTACATTGATATTCCGTTACAGCATATTTCTGACTCAATTTTGAAATCAATGCGTCGCGGTACAACTCAGGCTAAAACAACTCAATTATTAAAAGATTTCCGTGCTGCTGTTCCTGGAATGGCAATTAGAACTACTTTAATTGTTGGTTATCCAGGTGAAACTCAAGAAGATTTTGAAATTTTGAAAGATTTTGTTCAAGAAATGAAATTTGACAGAATGGGATGTTTTGCTTATTCTCACGAAGAAAATACTCATGCTTATTTATTAGAAGATGATGTTCCTGATGATGTAAAACAAGCAAGAGCAAATGAAATCATGGAACTTCAATCGCAAATTTCTTGGGACTTGAATCAAGAAAAAGTAGGTAAAGTTTACAAATGCATTATTGACAGAAAAGAAGGCGCGCATTTTGTAGGGCGTACAGAGTTTGATAGTCCAGATGTTGACAACGAAGTTCTAATTGATGCTTCTAAGCATTATGTTAAAACTGGTGAATTTGTTAATATAAAAATAATTGAAGCAACAGAATTTGATTTATACGGAGAACCTGCTTAAATTTACGCTGAACAATTGTTAAATCACAGATAAAAATACTTTTATGAAACGCTTTCAAATCTTATTTATTTTAGTTTTTGGCCTTTTAAGCTTTACTGCTTCTGCCCAATATGGCGGATACAACAATGGTTATGGTAATGGTTATGGTGGTGGCTACGGAAGAGGCGGCGGAATGGGCATGGATAGAAGTATGATGGCTGGACCACAACAAAGCACACCAAGCAAGCCTAAAGAAACTCCTCCAGAAGAAATTGCGGCAATAATCATGGATCAAATGAAGCCTCAAGTAAATCTAGATGAGTTGCAAGCAATTGCTATTTCAAATGTTTTGGCAGAAAGCATAAGAGAGCAAGGTATTTTATTGAAAAATGAAAGCAGCAGTCAAGACCAAAAAATTGAGCAGATTAAAGCTTTAAAAGAAAGCACTGATAAAAAAATCTCTGCTTTTTTAAATCCTGATCAAATTGAAAAGTATAAAACTTTCATGGACAATTTTAAAGACATGAAAAAATCTAAATCTAAATCTAAAAAGAAAAAAGATAAAGATTCTAAAGAAGATGCCGAACAAGTAAAAGACGCCCCAGATACGAAAATTTCAGAATAATCGTTATTAACTTATAAAACAACGAATTATGACAAAAAAACATTTTTGTTATCTGATTTTGGCTATTATAATCAGCTCTTGTTCTACAAATCCGTACAAGAATACTGAAAAGGCTTATGATCAGCAGCTGAAAACTTTAGAAAACCAGATTACAAGCAAAGAAGCAAAATCAATTCCTGCTGTTCCGCCTTTAGCAATTGACACTTCTTATGCGCAACAACTGGGAATTGTGAAAGACACTTTATCTAAAACAGGTTCTACTTATTTGGTAAACGGAATAAACACAGAATGGGTTGGTACAGTAAATTTTAATTTAAGAAAACCAAGTTTTGTTATTATTCACCATACTGCGCAAGATTCGCTGCAACAGACGATTAACACTTTTACAAAAACCAAAACTCAAGTAAGCGCCCACTACATCATTTCTGAAAACGGAAAAGTTGTACAGATGCTTAATGATTATCTAAGAGCATGGCATGCCGGAAATTCGACTTGGGGAAAAACAACAGATTTAAATTCTTGTTCTATTGGAATCGAATTAGATAATAATGGCTTCAAACCTTTTACTGAAGCGCAAATTAATAGTTTGATTGCTTTATTGACCAAATTGAAAAAGGATTATAACATTCCGACTCAAAACTTTTTAGGTCATGCTGATATTGCACCTGGAAGAAAGCAGGATCCGAGCGCACTATTTCCTTGGAAAATATTAGCCGAAAAAGGATTTGGAATTTGGCCAGATGAAGTCTTAGAACCTGCGCCGTTTGATTTTAAAATTGAACCAGCACTGAGAATAATAGGCTATAACACCAAAAATTTAACTGCGGCTATTCAAGCATTTAAACTACATTATATTCAAACTGATGCAACTTCAGTTTTAGATAGAAAAACAATCGATACGATTTATTCGATATATAAAAAACAGGTTCAATAAAGAATCTCAATCAATTAAAATAAAAAAAAGCGTTTCTATATAATTTAGAAACGCTTTTTTTTCGGGCATGTTGAGTAATACGAAGAAAAAAGGCAGAGACACGGGATTTAAAACCTCAAAACTAGAAACCTCAAGCTAGAAACCTCAAGCTAGAAACCTCAAGCTAGAAACCTCAAACTAGAAACC
>NZ_DHEI01000115.1:1880-2176 GCF_002399805.1 Flavobacterium sp. UBA4854 | reverse complement strand
TAGAAACCTCAAACTAGAAACCTTAAACTAGAAACCTTAAACTAGAAACCTTAAACTAGAAACCTTAAACTAGAAACCTTAAACTTGAAACCTTAAACTAGAAACCTTAAACTTGAAACCCTAAACTTGAAACCTTAAACTTGAAACAAATAAAAAAGCTGCCAAAACATTAGAATGTTTCGACAGCTCCAAAAAAAAAAAAAAAATATAAATCTTTATCTCTAGAAAGAGTATGTTGTCGCAATTAAGGCGTAGAAACTACCACCTGTTGGCAATGCATTTTTATCTAAAAAGAT
>NZ_DHEI01000115.1:1339-1692 GCF_002399805.1 Flavobacterium sp. UBA4854 | reverse complement strand
TTTGCAAATACATTTGATCCTGCTAAAGTTCCTAAACTCGGAGCAGCATCTTTAGCATCAAAATACTCCATTCTATAAGCCAAAAGCAAAGCTGGATTGAAAGAATAAGTAGCATATCCTACCACAGAAAACCAGTCTCCGTCTAAATTACTATCAAAATCATTTGTTGTTTTAGCATAAGTTGCATTCAACCCAAGTGAAAAACTATCTGTAATTGTTTTAGATGCTGTTAAATCAAATTGTGTTTTATTTTCATCTGAAACTGGAATTGTACTTCCTGGAATTGGATTTGTACTTCCTGTTGTAAAATTCAAATAAGCACTTCCTGTGTCACCAATATATCCTACTTGACC
>NZ_DHEI01000115.1:0-1107 GCF_002399805.1 Flavobacterium sp. UBA4854 | reverse complement strand
TAAGAAAACGCATAAGACATACTGTAGTTTTTATTATCTACCGCATCTAACACTTCATAGCCGATATGAGTTCCGAAACTACCCGCTACTACTTTAAACTCTTCTGTCAAATTGTATGTAAAATATAATTGTTTAATCATAAATTTTGCGCTTGCATCTTTATCTGGCGTTTCATTATATGAAAATTCTGCTGCTCTTTTTCCGAAACCTAAGTCTACAAAAACAGAAGCTTTTCCAAAAGTATGACCTGCTTCAATCGATGCCATTCCTAGCTCGAATGAATTTTGTGAGTTGGTGAAGCTCGTTAATCCATTCATCTGTTTTGAAAAATCATATTTATAGTACGCATCTGCAGAACCTCCCCATGTGGTTGCTGGAGCAACTGCTTCCTCTTCTTGGGCAAAGGCAAAAGAACTTGTTAACATCGCGGCTAAAATGTGAAATGCTTTTTTCATGTTTTAATTTGGTTTTTAGTTATTAATTGATTCTGGTTAGTTAATCTTTTTATATATCTATTTACTAGTATAAGTCATTTCTAAAACCTTGCATGCGCCCTTCAAATCATCATCATTTTCATTAGCGAATTTATTAACTTTTGTATGAGTAGAATAATTCAAAACTGCTTTTTTGACGTTTTAGGCGAAGAATTACGGATTACAAAAATTAAATCATCAATAATCAATATTTGATATTTATCGATATTTGTTTTTGAAAATTCAATAACACTATTTTAAGTTGTTTTCTATTTTTAAAAGGGTAAAACAAAAATAAAACAGATAAAACTACAAAAACAAACATTAAAATGACATAAAAAACAACACACCCCCTAAATTTTTAGGGGTATTAAAAAATTAAACAATAAAAATAGTTTTCAAATCGAAAAAACAAAACAGCATAACCTCATTTACAGCTGAGGAAATTATTCTTACAAAAACAATATCCGATTTTAGTACTGCCCAACCCATTTTTCATCTATATTTTTTAAGAGAAAGAGAAAACAATAAACAAAAAAAGCCTGCTCAGATATGAGCAGGCTTACTTGCATTTTAGCTAAAAATTGACTTATTCTTCTTTATTATATTTTCTTAAATATTCTCGGACTTTAAT
>NZ_DHEI01000027.1:54701-56996 GCF_002399805.1 Flavobacterium sp. UBA4854 | reverse complement strand
CTATTTCCTGCAATAACAATATCTAGCGTTCCTTGCTTGTCCAGCTGATTGATCTGCTCTGCAGAAAAACCCTGTATCTCCTTAGAAATCAGACCCATATCTTTACCGAAACGCGGTCCAAGCGCCTTAAAATTAGGCTTAATTTGTTTTACCAAAATACCTGAAGCATCGTCTAAAAGTTCAATTTCTTTAACATTTACCTCAGCTTTTACAAGGTCAGAAATCGCTTCGATTTCAGCACGCTGATTCTCGTCAAGTACTGGAATCATTACCTTTTGCAGAGGTTGACGAACTTTTATCATCTCTTTTTTACGTAGTGATAAAACCAAAGATGAGATAGTTTGAGCCTTCTGCATTTTGCTCTCTAACGTTTTATTAACAAAGTTTTCGACAAATTTTGGAAACTCAGCCAAGTGAACACTAGTAAAATCCTCGGTTCCCGTAGAAGCTGTCAAATCTCTGTATAATTTATCCATAAAAAACGGAGCTACTGGAGCGCTTAATTTGCTTATAGTTAATAAACAAGTATAAAGCGTTTGATAAGCTGCAATTTTATCTTTTGCATATTCTCCTTTCCAGAAACGACGACGGCATAAACGAACGTACCAGTTACTTAAATTCTCTTGAACGAAGTCAGAAATGGCTCTTGTAGCTTTTGTTGGCTCATAATCTTCGTAGCATTCGTCAACGAATTTTATTAACGAATGTAATTCAGAAATAATCCACTGATCGATTTCTGGTCTTTCGTTTAACGGAATTTCAGCTTCTTCGTATTTAAATCCGTCGATGTTAGCATATAACGAGAAGAATGAATAGGTATTGTAAAGTGTTCCGAAGAATTTACGTTTAACCTCAGCAATTCCTTCAAGGTCAAACTTCAAGTTATCCCACGGATTTGCATTCATAATCATATACCAACGTGTAGCATCTGGACCGTTTTCTGCAATGGTTTTAAATGGGTCTATCGTATTTCCTTTACTCTTAGACATTTTAATTCCATTTTTATCTAAAACCAAACCATTAGAAACTACGTTTTTATAGGCTACTTTATCAAAAACCAAAGTTCCGATTGCATGCAAAGTATAGAACCATCCACGTGTTTGATCTACTCCTTCTGCAATGAAATTTGCTGGAAAATCTTTGTTATCATCAATTTTTTCTTTGTTTTCAAAAGGATAATGCCATTGTGCATAAGGCATCGCTCCAGAATCAAACCAAACGTCGATTAGATCACTTTCACGCTTCATTGGTTTCCCTGAAGCCGAAACTAAAGTAAGTCCATCAACCACATTTTTGTGTAAATCAATTAAATCGTAATTTGCCTCAGACATATTTCCGATTTCAAATCCTTTAAACGGATTTTCTTTTTGGAAACCTGCTTCGATTGATTTTTCGATTGCATTGTACAATTCTTCAACAGAACCGATAATAACTTCTTCTGTTTTATCTTCTGTTCTCCAAATTGGCAAAGGAATACCCCAATATCTAGAACGAGATAAGTTCCAATCATTAGCATTTTTAAGCCAATTTCCAAAACGTCCTTCACCAGTAGATTTAGGTTTCCAATTGATAGTTTCGTTCAGGTCGAACATTCTATCTTTTACATCGGTTACTTTGATGAACCATGAATCTAGAGGATAGTATAATAACGGCTCGTCTGTTCTCCAGCTATGCGGATAACTGTGCACGTATTTTTCAACTTTAAATGCTTTATTTTCTTCTTTAAGACGAATAGCGATTTCAACATCTACAGATTTCTCTGGAGCCTGTCCTGCATCGTAATATTCGTTTTTAACATATTTACCAGCCAAATCACCTACATAAGAAGTGAATTTTCCTTGTAAATCAACTAAAGGAACTGCTGTTCCGTTTTCGTCTAAGAACCAACATTGGCGGCACTTCTGGTTTTGCTTCTTTTGCTACTTTAGCATCGTCTGCACCAAAAGTTGGAGCTGTATGCACGATTCCTGTTCCGTCTTCTGTAGTAACGAAATCTCCAGAAATTACTCTAAATGCATTTTCAGCGTTTTGATATGGCAATACGTAAGGCAATAATTGCTCATAACGGATTTCTACTAAATCTGCTCCTTTTGCTTCTGTTAAGATTTTGTAAGGAAGTTTTTTGTCACCGTTTTTCACATTGTCAAAATCAGCGTCATCTTCACTTAAGAAAAATCCTTTTCCGAATTGTTTTCCAACTAAGTTTTTAGCCAAAACAACATTGATTGGCTCAAAAGTATATTGATTGAAAGTTTTAACTAAAACATAATCGATTTTTGGACCAACTGTCAAAGC
>NZ_DHEI01000027.1:50428-54572 GCF_002399805.1 Flavobacterium sp. UBA4854 | reverse complement strand
CCTTGCAAGAATGAAGGCAAAGTTTCTGGAAGCGTTTTAAACTGCGCTACAATTGTAGTATCAGTTACATCACGGTAAGCTCCAGGCTGATTTACCTCATGAGAAGACAATCCTGTTCCTGCTTTTGGAGAATATGGCTGAATTGTATATCCTTTGTACAACAAACCTTTATCATAGATTTGTTTCAAAAGCCACCAAACCGATTCCATGTATTTTGGCTTATAAGTCACATATGGATCTTCCATATCTACCCAATAACCCATTTTTTCGGTCAAATCATTCCATACGTCGGTATAACGCATAACGGTTTTTTTACACGCTTCATTATATTCTTCAATAGAAATGGTTTTACCAATATCTTCTTTTGTAATTCCTAATTCTTTTTCGGTACCCAATTCTACAGGTAAACCGTGAGTATCCCATCCGGCTTTTCTTTTAACCTGAAAACCTTTTTGAGTTTTATATCTGCAAAAAATATCTTTAATCGCACGTGCCATTACGTGGTGAATTCCAGGTAATCCGTTTGCTGAAGGTGGACCTTCAAAAAATACGAAAGGCTCAGCACCTTCGCGAGTTGTTACACTCTTTTCAAATATATTTTCTTTCTTCCAAAAATCAAGAACTTCAGACGCTACAGTTGGCAAGTCAAGTCCTTTGTATTCAGTAAATTTTGTACTCATTTTATCCTTTTCTTAAACGAGGTGCGAAAGTAAGGAATTTTGAGGGAAATAGATAAAAGATAACGGAAAAAAGACCGATTTCGGGAAATTTTGAGTAGATTCCGCAACAAATAATATTCTTTTTATCTATTTAAGAGAAAACTTCCTTTAAAATCTCTAAAGATTTAGGTTTTTTGAATCCTTCCAGATGAAGACTATAATAATCGATTAGAATTTTCAGAAGAATTTGTCTTTCTAAAACATGAAAGACTTTTTGATCATTATCAAATTTTAATTCCAGTAGTTTTTTAAACAAATTGGTTTCATGTTCTGAAAGCACATTTGCTTTTTGAAAAAGAGTAAAAACGCCTTCATTCATTTCAAAAAAAGGCAAATCGATCTCAGAAGTATCGGGATAAAAACCAAGATATTTTGTGATTTCTAAAAGCAGAATTAAATGAAAATTAGAAATTTCATCATGATGATCTAGCCAAGTTAGCGCCGTTTCTAAAAACAAAAACAACTGTTCGTTTTTTTCTTCTTCTTGAATCGAATAATGCAGCATCTCTGAAAGAAACATAACCATTGTACTTTTCACAATATCAGTATGAATAGTCTGAAATGGAACAGCACTTTTTATTTCTTTAAAATTTTCTAAAGTGCCTTTATTTTTGTGAACAGCTTCAATTTCTAAAATCGAAAACGGCTGAAAATAAGCAATTTTCTGACTTGCCTTTCTGCTAGAAAAAGCGTCACGTACAAAGTAAGATTTCAGTCCGCTGGAAAGTGTAAAACATTTTACGATCAAGCTTTTTTCCTGAAATTTTAATGATGAAATTACTATGGCTTTGGTTTTGACTTGCAAAAGATTTTTATTTTTTGTTTGAAGTTTTAGCTTTCACTGAAAACTGTAACTGCGATTGAATATTATCGAATAATCATCACTTTTTTAACTTTAGTTTCTCCTCCGTCTTGAGCAGAAATAAAAACCATGTAAACTCCAGATGCTACTTTATATCTTCCGAAAGCAGTTGTGTCCCATTCGATTGTTCCGCCCGAAGATGTTACTTCGTAAACTAAATTCCCCTCAATGTCAGTAATTTTGACATTTGCCTTATCAATTAATCCTGCAACTTTAACGGTTCCTGTATAAGTAGGACGAACTGGATTTGGATAAACATAAACATTGCTTAAATCTTCATTGGCATCTGTTGAAATTCCGCCAAACGAAACCAATCCTTTACTGGTTGCAATAAAAACTTCTCCTGTTCTACCATTTATCTTAATATCATTTACATAATTACTTGGCAATGGCGAATTGTTTATCGTAAAATGATATTTTGTTTCCTGTCCATTTGGCGAAACCATAAATACTCCAGAATCTGCAGTCCCGATCCATTTGTTATTTGCACCATCAACTGCAATAGAAGTTATAAACTGCTCGTATAATAATTCTTGAGCCAAATTATCTTCTGTAATAATAATCGGATTGGCTTTTAGCTGACTTTCAGATTGAAAACTCGAGGCGTTAGACAAAACTCTCAAACCCTTTGTCGTTCCAATCCAAAGCTGATTTTTTGTATCTAAAGCTATCGCTCTTACATCTGCAATTGGCAAATTACCAGCATCAGCACCAAAAGTCATTTTTTTAAAGGTATTAGTGCTTTCATTAAATCCGACAACTCCCGTTTTATAAGTCCCGATCCACTTTACATTATTGCGATCTATTACTATACTCGAATAATTCTCTTCTCCCACATCTTCTGATATTGCAGCCATCGAATAGCTGCCCCATTGCCCATTCGTTTTTAGAACTTTCAATCCGTTATTGATTCTACTGTTGGTCACCCAAAGATTTCCAGATTTATCAAAAGCAGTTGCATTAATTCGGACATCTATATAATTTGGACCTTCTGTTGTAATTGACTCCAAACCACTGTTTTTTTCATTATACAAAAGAGTTGGAACATCATTTTCAATCTTCAACAATCCAGAAAAAAAAGAACCGGCATAAACTTGCTTTTCATTATTCGGATTGATATAAATTCTGGTTATTGATTTTGCGTCAAAAACATCAGAATATGGAATATTTAACCATCCAGAAGCATTAAAGCGACTAATTCCGTAACTATCTAAAGGATAAGGGTTGTACACAGCATCGTAATCTCCATATACTGCCCACAAAACATTTGAACCCGCATCTATAGAAAAAATATTATTGCGTACTGGTCCACTGGGAGTACTATTTTCGAAAACTGTGACGTTATTTAAAGAAGAAACAAACAAACCTTTTTCTTTTGTCCCGATGAAAATCTGATCCCCAATAGCGGTTGCGCAACTAAAATTCAAACTATTATCTAAAACCTGAGCATTTGTAATTTGTCTATTCAACACCATTTGATTATTATAAACATAAACAGTATTGGCAGTTGTAACAAATAAATTATGATTTTTTTCTCTTGTATCAATAGCCGCCTGAGGCAATTGCAAAAAGGCTACAAATGTATTTGAATTGAATCGATGAATATATCCAGAACTATTTATTGCAATAAGTTCTGTATCTAAAGCTTCAACACTAGACCAATCTCCTCCGTTTACAATTGACCATTGGCTAAAATCTACAAGATTAGCGTTTGCACTGTCAGCTTTTCTAATACCGCTAGAAGTTGCCGCAAAAATAAATCCGTTAAACATTGCCGTTTGTTTTACACTTATTTCTGCTCCATTATCACCAATAAAATAAGTGTCACCGAATTGTGAAGTTTTAAGATTGAATTGAACAATTCCAAAATCGCAAGAAACATATATCAATCCATTATTCTCCATAAAGTGATTGATTTTTTTAGTATTTGCTGGCAGTTGTTTATTAATAATATCAACGACTTTCAACATACTTCCGTCAGCATCATTAATTAAAATCATTAATCCATTTTCATAGCCAACTATTGTTTTTTTGAATGCTTCGCTGTAGTAAACTGCAGAAATTGTCTGACCTGAAAGTCCGTCAACTGTAGTAATCGATTTAAGAATATTTGTTGTCACGTTTCTTGAAAACAATGCATTTTCTGAAGCTGCTATTACATCTGTCGTTGATTCTGAGATATCCTTTACTTCATTAAATGAAAAATAACCTTGCCAAGACAATTTGCCCTGCGCCATGCAAAAGTGAATTAGAAGTAAAAACAAACTGCAGAAAAAAATTTTTTTCATCATATAATGTATTCGAATAGACAAATATACTACAAACGGAATTTTATTTAATTTTTAGCACAAATAAAATACCCCCGATATCTTATGAAGATAACGAGGGCATTTCTAATTATTGTAATTAAATCTTAAACTACACCTTGAGCAAGCATAGCATCGGCAACTTTTACAAATCCGGCAATATTAGCTCCTTTTACGTAGTTAACATATCCGTCTTCTTCTGCACCGTATTTTTTACATTGGTTATGAATTCCGATCATGATTTCTTTCAATCTCAA
>NZ_DHEI01000027.1:47744-50251 GCF_002399805.1 Flavobacterium sp. UBA4854 | reverse complement strand
TCCAGAAGCAGCAACACCTCCAGCATTTGCAGCTTTTCCTGGTGCGAATAATACTTTACTGTCTAAGAAAAGTTTAATAGCATCTAATGTAGAAGGCATATTTGCAGCTTCTGTAACACATAAAACGCCATTATCAATTAACTTCTTGGCATCATCTCCATTTAACTCGTTTTGAGTAGCGCAAGGAATAGCGATATCTACTTTTACTTCCCAAGGGCTTTTTCCTTTATGGAAAATAGCATTTGGATATTTCTCCAAATATCTTTCTGCTCTATTATCTCCAGTAGCTCTCATTTCAACCATATGGTCGATTTTTTCTCCAGAAATACCTTCTTCATCATAAATATAACCATCAGGTCCAGAAATAGTAACTACTTTACCTCCTAATTCATTTACTTTTAAAGCAACTCCCCAAGCCACATTTCCGAATCCAGAAATAGCAACTCTTTTACCTTTAATTTCATGACCAATTGTACGAAGCATTTGATCTGTAAAGTAAACTACTCCATATCCTGTAGCTTCTGGTCTAATCAATGAACCACCGTAAGCCAAACCTTTTCCAGTTAAAACTCCTGTAAATTCATTTCTAATTCTTTTGTATTGGCCAAACAAATATCCAATTTCTCTTGCTCCAACACCAATATCTCCAGCTGGAACGTCAAGATCTGGACCAATATGACGGCATAATTCTGTCATAAACGATTGGCAGAAACGCATAATTTCGCCATCTGATTTTCCTTCTGGGTCAAAATCAGAACCACCTTTACCTCCACCCATTGGAAGAGTTGTCAAACTGTTTTTGAAAACTTGTTCGAAAGCAAGGAATTTTAAAACTGATAAATTTACTGTATGGTGAAATCTAATTCCTCCTTTATAAGGTCCAATTGCAGAGTTCATCTGAATTCTAAAACCTCTGTTTACAATAATTTCTCCTTTATCGTCTACCCACGGAACTCTAAATATAATTGATCTCTCTGGTTCAGCGATTCTTAGAAGAATATTCTTCCCATCGTATTTTTTACGTTCAGATATAAAAGGAATTACAGTTTCAGCAAATTCTCTAACAGCTTGAAGAAATTCTGGCTCGTTTGGATTTTTTGACTCAATTAGAGCCATAAATTCATTTATTTTTTGTTCCATCTTTGAAATAAATTTTTCAGATAATTAAGTTTAATCTTTACTCTTATAAAAATAAGAAATCATGTTTAAGAAAACGTTTTCGTTTTAACAGACAAAGATATATCAAATAATGATTCAATGTTATATTTTTCACTTTTTTGAATCGATTTGTGTTTTTTTCAAACATTACAAAAAAACACATTTTACATGTAGGTGTTTACATGCAAATCACTCTTTAAAAGTTAGTAAATTAAGTATTTTGCTAGTTATTTTTCAATAGAGCGATTTAATATTTTGAATCGATTATGTTTTTTATATATTTGCCGTGATTTGTAAGCCCTAAAAAATGTCTAAACCCCTATTTATCACATTACTTGCCTTGTTTGGCATATCAACTGCTGTATCAGCACAAGGACTAGCTCAAGAGATCGGAATTTACGCCGGACCAGTTACATTACAGTCTGATTTTGGAGAAAGACACAACTTCGATACCAATGTAGGAAACACTGGTTTTGGTGTTGGAATTATGCACTTTCTTAACTTTTCTAGCAATAACAATAGAGAAAGTTTTTTTACAGAGCATTTTAAAGTAAGAACTGATCTATCTTTCAGCAGAACTACTTTAAAACATCATGGTCAATGGGTTAATTACAAACCTGACGGATTATTTGCACAGCAATTAAAAAATATGCACGCAAGTTCTAGCATATTAGGTTTAGGTGCTCAGTTAGAATTTTCTCCTTTTATGAAAATCCACGATTACGAAAACACAATTGGTAGCCTTAGTCCGTATGGAAGTTTAGGATTTCAGGTTAGCTATTATTCAGCAAAAGTTGGATCTCATTTAGGAGACATCACCTTACCTACTGTTACTCCAGGAAAATACTTAACTCCATCTGATGGACGTGCACATGGATTCTCTACAGAAACTGGCGTAGTTTTATCTGCAACAGCTGCTGTTGGTGTTCATTACAAATTATCTGAAATGAGCGATTTAATGTTTGAGACTCGTTTCTCTATGTATAATTCAGATTGGATTGACGGATTAAATCCAAATAAAGATATTTATAAAGAAAACAAATCTAACGACTGGCAGGTTTGGTTTAACTTCGGATATATTTATTATTTAGAGTTTTAAATCAAGAAAATTTACAACATAAAAAATCCCAAATTCCAAAATAATTAAAATTGGAATTTGGGATTTTTATTTTTAAGTATACTTATTAAGCTAAAGCTTGCTCTAAATCTGCAATTAAATCTTCAGCATCTTCAATACCAACGCTTAATCGAACTAAATCGTCTGTAATACCGACTTCTGCTCTTTTATCTGCAGGAATAGATGCATGCGTCATTAAAGCTGGATGATTTGCCAATGATTCTACTCCACC
>NZ_DHEI01000027.1:41051-47561 GCF_002399805.1 Flavobacterium sp. UBA4854 | reverse complement strand
CCAGATTTAAAATCAAAAGAAACCATTCCTCCAAAAGCTTTCATTTGCTTTTTAGCAATTTCATGAAACGGATGATTTTTCAAACCAGGATAATAAACTGTTTTAATCTTTGGATGATTACTTAAATATTCAACTACTTTTTCTCCATTTTCGCAATGTCTCTGCACTCTTAGAGCTAAAGTTTTGATTCCTCTTAAAACCAAAAAACTATCCATTGGCCCAAGTGTAGCTCCAGTAGCAAATTGCTGAAAATGCAACTGTTCTCCAAGCGCTTCATCTTTTACAATTAATGCTCCAGCAATAACATCAGAGTGTCCTCCTAGATATTTCGTCGCAGAATGCATTACAATATCTGCTCCTAAATCTAAAGGTTTTTGCAAATAAGGCGTTGCAAAAGTATTATCTACCGCAAGAAGAATTTTTTTCTCTTGAGTGATTTTTGCTATTTCTTGAATGTCTGCCAATTTCATTAACGGATTGGTTGGCGTTTCTACCCAGATTAACTTGGTATTTTCGTTAATTAAACTTTTCAGTTTCTCGATATTCGTCATATCCACAAAATGAAATTTAATACCCGAATCTTTATAAACACGAGAGAACATTCTGTATGTTCCTCCGTACAAATCATCCATTGCAATGATTTCGTCTCCCGCTTTAAAAGATCTTAAAACGCAGTCAGTCGCAGCAAGACCAGATGAAAATGCTAATCCGCGAGTTCCATTTTCAATACTAGCCAAAGCATCTTCTAAAGCCGTACGCGTCGGGTTTGAAGCTCTACTATATTCGTAATCTGCCAAAGGTTTCCCTGGACTTGTTTGAACAAATGTTGAAGTTTGATACACTGGCGGCATAACAGCTCCTGTACTTGGATCATGATGCTGTCCTCCGTGAATAACTTTTGTATTGAATTTCATATAGTTATAAATTTTAATTCCATAATTCTTTTACAAATTTACCGCTTAATTTATTTTATCGCGACACAAGTTCTTACCTTTGTAGATAATTAACACTTTTTGATATGAAAAATTACATATTTATAATCTTTTTGTGTTTGATTTTTACAAGTTGCAAAAAAGAGCTTTCATTTGACAATGAAACGTTTGAAGAAAAATCTACTATTCCGTGCAAAAAAGATTGCCCAAGAATTACGATAGAAGTTCCAATTGCTAAAAATGTTAAAGTAACATCAGACAGCATTAATAAAAAAGTATTTGCTGTAATTAAAGAGATTGCATTTTTTGAAGAAGATTCTGTAAAAGTTGATGATTATAAATCATTAGCAAAATCGTTCATTGTTTCATACGAAGAAATGCATCAAAAATTCCCAAATGACACCTTTGGCTGGGAAGCAAGAATAATAGGAAATGTAGAATTTCAGTCAGAGCAAATCTTAAATCTTAAAATTGACCATTATACCTTCACAGGCGGCGCTCATGGTTATCAAGGTTATCGCTCTTTATTATTCGATAAAAAAACAGGAAAAACGATTTTTAACAATCAGCTATTTAAAAACGAAAAAGAGTTTAAAGCTTTCGCTGAAAAAACTTTCAGATCAAAATATAAAATTCCAGAAAAAGCCAATATCAATGCCACAGGATTAATGTTTGAAAATGACAAATTTCAACTTCCTCAAAACATCTTCTATACTTCTGCGGGTTTACTTTTATATTACAATTCATATGAAGCTGCATCATACGCAGATGGCCCAAAAGAGCTTTTATTCCCGTATGAAGAAGTAAAAAAATATTTGAATTTTCACTAAATAATTTCAGCATCGATTAAATGCACCGCAGTGCGTCTCTATAGAAAATCTTAGAACCTTAGCAACTTAGAATCTTTTCTCACTGAACATCATACTTCATTTTACGCAAAACCCTCAAGGCTTCTTTAAACGAAGAATATACATTTTTATAAGGCTTTAAAAGCAATTTTGCATCTATTAATTTTTGTCTGGCATCCTCAAAACCATTCAAATGACAAATCATAAAGGTAGAAGGCAGATTTTCTAAATCCTTCATTTCACGATCCGATAAAGTGATTTCTTTTTGGAGTTTACCCAATAGAGCCATATTCGAATTATAAATATGATATAGCATTTTTCTATTGAATTCTGGCGGCTGAAAAAGCATCTGACGGTCGATTTTATAATAACCGTTATCAAAAAAATAAATGGTTTGCTCTTCTAATGGATAATAACTTGTTTTGTCATTTAATCCTAGCGGAACATATTCTGTAATGGTAAAAGTATCGTCGTTATATTCGATTGTAACAACATCTTGTGCCGAATAAAAAAGTTTAATTTGTTCGTTTATCAATTCGATATCTACACGAGACAAATATGTTTTATCACGCATTTTTTTTGGAACTCCTGCCCAACAAATCACAAATAATTCTTTAAAAACACGATATTTAGGAGACATATCTTTATGCCTGAAATTCATAAAATCGATAACACCGTCTAAAGTATATTGAATACTATTTCGAGAACTATTTTCGATTCCAATAACCGTTTCTGTATTCTGATTGTTTTTTTCAATTTCCTCATGTTCTTCCAGAGGAATCGAATTACTACCGCGTCTTATAAAAACACTATTGGCAAGAATGGTATGAATTCCTTTTTTAAAGTAAGAGATTTTACTTTTAGGCTTTATTGTAACGAGACCAATTACTTTATCTTTTGGAAGATTAGGAAAAGGGACGTTTTCATATTGAATTTTTGGAGGGTTTTCTAAAAAAGCATTGACTAGATTCTGAATTCTACTATCATCAAAGAAATCGTCGCCGACAATTTCGTTATCTTGATCTTCTACTCCAACTACGATGTAAGAGTTATTGTTTGGGTTAGAATTGGATAAAGCACAAATGTGTTTTAGAAACTTTCCCTTCCCTTCACGAGAATGGAGATTCAACTGCCTTTTTTTATCATAAAAACTGCTTTCGTCATTATGGGCGAGGAGATTTTTAATTAAAAGGCGTTTATTAATCATGTCGATTTTATTTAGCCACGAATTGCACTAATTCGCAGTAATTTAATTTATTAAAACTTAAAATTAAAAAAAAGACGCACTACTGTGCGTCTCTATATTCGATTTTATTTAAATATTCTTTTTAACAATCGTCGAAGAGGCCTGTGCAGTACTCATAACAACCAAATCGGCAATATTTACATGATAAGGTCTTGAAACCACAAAGTAAATAATATCGGCGATATCTTCTGCCTGCAGCGGATCAAATCCTTTATAAACATTTGCTGCTCTTTCAACATCTCCTTTAAAACGAACTTCGCTAAATTCTGTTGCCACCATTCCTGGATGAATGCCTCCAACTCGAATTCCAAACGGATTCAAGTCAATTCGCATTCCTGCAGTAATGGCATCAACAGCGTGTTTAGATCCGCAATACACATTTCCATTCGGATAAACTTCTTTTGCAGCAGTTGAACCAATATTAATAATATGTCCAGATTGTCTCTCAACCATCTGCGGAATTATAGCTTTTGAAACGTATAAAAGTCCTTTTACATTAATATCAATCATGGCATCCCAATCGTCTAAATTTCCATTTTGAATCGGATCTAAACCGTGGGCATTGCCTGCATTATTGATTAAAACGTCGATTGTAGAAAAATCGCTTGGCAAAGCTCCAATTTTTTTTAAAACTTCTTCTTTATCGCGAACATCAAATGTTAGAGAATGAACTTCTGTAAAAGCCGAAAGTTCTTTTTGAAGTTCTTCCAAACGATCTTTACGTCTTCCGCAAAGGATTACTTTATAATTGTTTTTCGCTAAAATCTGAGCGGTTGCTTTTCCAATTCCGCTTGTAGCACCAGTAATTAAAACTGTTTTTTTCATTTCATTTTTTTTATTTTTTACCACAGATTAAAATGATTCTTTTGAAATCTGTGAAAGTCTTTTAATCTGTGGTAAAATATTTTAATTCTTATTTTTCCATTCCTCCAAATTCAACACCATATTGAGCGCTGTCCAAGTTTCTCCATCTACTTCTCTCAAATATTTTTTGTCAGGATTTAAAGTAAACCCAACTTTTTCATAACATTTTTGAGCTCCGACATTAAAGTCAAAAACATTCAATTCAATATTTCTTTCTTTCCTGTTTTCAAAAATATATTGCAACAATAGAGTCACCATTTGCTCGCCAATTCCTTTTCCTCTTTGATTTTCATCCATAATCAAGATTCGACCTAATTTTGCAAAACCGTCGTAAAAATAAATTTCACAATGTCCAATAGTGCTGCCATTCGAAATATTTGCAACTCTAAAAGCAACTCTATTTTCATCAGAAAGTGTTTTATCTATTTGGCTCTCTGTTAAAGGAAAAGTAAACTCTGGTCCGCCAAATTGCATTAAAGCTTTTGCATTCTTGACAGAATCGATCAATTCAGAATAATCTTTTTTTTCAAAATTTTCTAAGCGTATCATTTTTCAGAACAGTCCAAATTAAGGCACATCGTCACCCATACTTTCTGTCCAGATTGCAAACCAATCTTCTGTATCCATTTCCAGTTCAACTGCTTTTGATAAAGCCTGAATTCTAGCAATATTTACGGTACCTGCAATCGGAATTACTTTTGCAGGATGTTTTAAAATCCATGCCAATAAAAGTGTATCTGCACCTAAGTGATATTTTTCTAATAAAGTAGAGAACAGTTTTTTCAAACGGCGAGTCTGTTTGGTATCTTCTCTAAAAACAGTTCCAAGCGGGTTCCATGATAGAGGGCGAATTCCGTTAGTTTGCATATAATCTAAACTTCCGTCCAACATTGGCTCGTAATGTGTTGCCGAAAATTGTACCTGATTATAACTCACTTCTGTTTTCTGACGAATTAATTCTGTTTGAGAACTAGTAAAATTAGAAAGTCCAAAATCAATAATTTTTCCTTGTCCTTTTAATTTCTCAACAGCTTCGGCAATTTCGTCAGCCTGCATTAACGGACTTGGCCTGTGAAGCAGAAAAACATCTACATAATCTGTTTTTAAATTTTTTAGAGATTTTTCTACAGACTTAATAATATAGTCTTTAGAATAATCATAATGTTTGATTTTGTTTTCTGGGCGTTTTTCAGCAATCATCTGAATACCGCACTTTGTAATTAATTGTAATTTTTCGCGATCAATTTTACTTGCATGAAAAGCTTTTCCAAAATCGGCTTCGGTCGTATACGAACCGTAAATATCCGCGTGATCAAAAGTCGTAATTTTGTTTTCGATACTCACTTGTATCATGTTTTCCATTTCGCTAGTTGTAAGGTTTTTATCCCAAACTCCCCAATTCATAGTGCCCGAAATTATAGGCGATAAGACTGTTTTGCTCATAATAGTTATGCGTTATTTTTGGTAATAATTATGCTTTCATAAAGCATAATCATCAAAGTTCTTAAAAATATAAAAATAGATTCACAATTAGTCCTTAAAATTAGGTCTTTGGTCGAAGTTTTAACCATTCTTTAACATCTTACTTCTCAAAAAATATTCAATTTGCACTCTCAAAAATTAGGCGTAAAAATCAAGGTTTTAAAAATATTTATATGGAAGAAAATACAACGACTTTAGACATTAGAGCGATAAATGAAAAAATTGAGCGAGAAAGTGCTTTTATAGACCTTCTTACAATGGAAATGAACAAAGTTATTGTGGGTCAGAAACATATGGTCGAGCGTCTATTGATCGGATTACTTGGACAAGGGCATATTTTATTGGAAGGAGTTCCAGGTCTGGCAAAAACTTTAGCCATCAACACGCTTTCTCAAGCGGTTCAAGGATCTTTCAGCCGTATCCAGTTTACGCCAGATTTATTACCTGCCGATGTTATCGGAACCATGATTTACAATATTAAAGCAAACGAGTTCTCAATTAAAAAAGGACCAATTTTCGCCAATTTCGTACTTGCCGATGAGATTAACCGTGCTCCTGCAAAGGTTCAATCAGCTTTATTAGAGGCAATGCAGGAGAAACAAGTTACTATTGGTGACACTACATTTAAATTAGATCGTCCGTTTTTAGTATTAGCAACACAAAACCCTGTTGAGCAAGAAGGAACATACCAGTTACCTGAAGCACAAGTTGACCGTTTTATGTTGAAAACCGTAATTGATTATCCAAAAATTGATGAAGAGCGTTTCGTAATTCGTCAAAACTTAAAAGGATCTTACGAAAAAGTAAATCCAGTAGTTTCTGTAGATCAGATTTTACGTGCTCAGGAGGCTGTTCGCGAAGTTTATATGGACGAAAAAATCGAGAAATATATTCTTGATATTATTTTTGCTACACGTTACCCAGAAAAATACAAATTAGCCGATTTAAAACCGCTTATCAGTTTTGGAGCTTCTCCTCGTGGAAGTATCAACTTGGCTAATGCTGCAAAATGTTATGCTTTCATCAAACGTCGTGGTTACGTAATTCCAGAAGACGTTCGTGCAGTTGTTCACGATGTATTACGTCACAGAGTTGGAATCACTTACGAAGCAGAAGCAGAAAACATTACTTCTGTAGA
>NZ_DHEI01000027.1:40178-40858 GCF_002399805.1 Flavobacterium sp. UBA4854 | reverse complement strand
AACTTGAAACTTTTAAACTTTAAACTTTAAACAAATAGAATGGATACAAAAGAGCTTTTAAAAAAAGTACGGAAAATAGAAATCAAGACCAAAAGACTGAGCAATCATATCTTTTCGGGAGAATACCACTCTTCATTTAAAGGACGAGGAATGACGTTTAGCGAGGTGCGTCAATACCAATACGGAGATGATATTCGTAACATCGATTGGAATGTAACCGCACGCTACAACGAAGCTCATGTTAAGGTATTTGAAGAAGAACGCGAATTAACCATGGTTTTAATGGTTGATATTTCGGGTTCTGAATCTTTTGGTTCTAAAAATCAATTCAAAAAAGACATTGTAACCGAAATTGCGGCAACAATGGCTTTTTCGGCTACACAGAATAATGACAAAATTGGTTTAATATTATTTTCTGATACAGTAGAATTATATATTCCGCCCAAAAAAGGACGTTCGCACGTACTGCGCATCATTCGTGAATTGATCGAATTTGAACCAAAAAGCCAGAAAACAGATATCGCGCAAGCTTTGAAGTTTTTATCTGGAACCCAGAAAAAGAAAGCCATCATTTTTATGATTTCCGATTTTATGTCTGATTCTTATGAGCATACATTAAAAATTGCTTCTAAAAAACATGACATTACAGGTGTTCGCGTGTACGACATTCGTGAAGAAAG
>NZ_DHEI01000027.1:18418-40019 GCF_002399805.1 Flavobacterium sp. UBA4854 | reverse complement strand
CAATTGGTTGATACAAGTTCAAAAGCTGTTCGTATGAATTATGAGAAGCACTATCAGGAGAAACTAAATTACTTTAAAGATACTTTCCGTAAATCGGGAGCTGGAATTGTTAACACTAGAGTTGACGAAAATTACGTTACTAAATTATTAGGCTATTTCAAATCACGATAAAAATTTGGCAGTTTTGATTAACCCATCAAAAATCGTTAATCTAAAATCTTCAATCATAAATCAAATGAAATTTAAACTTTATATATTTTTATTGCTTTTCTCTACTATGATTTTTGCGCAGCAGAAACAAGTAGAAACAAGTATTGATACCACCAAAAATAAAATTGGTGCTGAGTTCAAGCTGACCCTTAAAACGGTTGTAAGCTCCAAATCTAAAGTTGAATTTCCAAAACTTAAAAATATTGGTCCGCTAGAAGTTATTGAGTCTTATCCGATTGATACAGTTAAGAAAAATGACACTTACGAACTGGTTAAAAAATATGGTTTAACACAATTTGATTCTGGTCGTTATACAATTCCAAGCATTAAAATTTTAATCGATAAAAAGCCTTTTTATACAGATTCTCTAAAAGTTGAAGTAGCCCCTGTAAAAGTTGATACTTTACAGCAAAAGATGTACGATATTAAAGACATCTCTTCTGTTGATGAAGGAATGGGAAATTGGTGGATTTATACTTTAATAGTGCTAGCAATTTTAGGAATTGGCGCATTCGTTTATTGGTATGTTAAAAAACGTCAGCTGAAAAAAATCGAGGAAGAAGTTTACAAAACTCCTATCGAAAAAGCGACAAGTTTATTAAACAACCTAGAGAAAAAAGAACTTGTTCAAAAAGGAGAAGTAAAAGAATATTATAGTGAATTAACAGATATTGCGAGAAATTATATCGAAGAAGCCATCCATATTCCAGCCATGGAAAGTACAACTTCTGAGTTAATTACAGCAATTAGAGAAGCATCTACCAAAAAGAAAATGACGCTTACACCAGAAACTGTTGAGAATCTGGAGCGTGTTTTACGTCAGGCCGATTTGGTGAAATTTGCAAAATCTAAGCCACTTGATTTTGAAATTACTGAAGATAGAAATAAAATTCAGAAAGTAATTTTAACCCTTGATAATGCTATTCCAACTGAAGTTCCAGAAGACATTGAGGATCAGTTATTGAACGAAGCGCAAAGACAAAAACAAATTCAGGCGCAGCTTCGTAAAAAAAGAAATGCAAGAATCGGTTACTCTGTTGCGGCTGTAATCTTATTGTTGTTTGTAACTACAACTTATTTTGTGGTTACAAAAGGTTTCAATTACGTAAAAGACAATATAATTGGTCATCCTTCTAAAGAATTATTAGAAGGCGAATGGGTGAAAAGCGCTTACGGAAATCCAGCAGTTCTTATTGAAACTCCAAAGGTTTTAAAAAGAATGGATACTCAAAAAGTACTTCCAAAAGAAGCAATGGCACTTATCAAAGAAATGCAACTTTTTGCATACGGAAGTATGATTGACAATTTCTATGTAACAGTTTCTACATCCAAATTTAAACAGCCAACCGAAATAGATTTAAGCAAAGCTCTTGAGGGAACTATAAAAATTATGGAGTCTCAAGGCGGACAAAATATTATTGTAAAACAAGAAGATTTTCAAACTAACGAAGGTATTCAGGGAATAAAAGGTTACGGAACGATGACAGTTCTGAATCCTGCAACTAAAACGAGCACAAAAGCATACTATGAATTACTGCTTTTCAAACAAGATCAAGGTTTACAGCAAATCATGATTTTACACGAAGAGGGCGATACGTATGCAAATGAAATCACGACCCGAATATTAAATTCTGTTGAACTTCAAAGAGCAAACAACTAATGGGTAATATCAGTTTTTTAAATCCAGAATTTCTTTGGTTGTTTCTATTAATTCCTATTGCAATAATTTGGTTTTTCTGGAAACGCAACCAGCAGTCGGCTACCTTAAAAATGAGCTCGACAGCAGGATTCCAAAACAGCGAATCATTGCTTACGAAATTAAAACCTTGCTTATATGTTTTTAGAATTTTAGCATTAAGTGCGTTAATAATAGCTTTAGCAAGACCAAGAACAGTAGACATTAGCAATCAGACCAAAACTACAAAAGGAATTGATATTGTAATGGCAATTGACGTTTCTGGATCTATGCTAGCAAAAGATTTAAAGCCAAATCGTATGGAAGCTTTAAAACGAGTTGCAGCAGATTTCGTTGAAGAAAGACCTAACGATAGAATCGGATTGGTTTTATATGCTTCTGAAGCTTATACAAAAACTCCGGTTACAAGTGATAAAGCGATTATTCTTGAAGCTATAAAAGGAATTAAATACGATACGACTTTACAAGATGGAACTGGAATTGGAATGGGACTAGCAACTGCTGTAAATCGTTTGAAAGACAGTAAAGCAAAAAGCCGCGTTATCATCTTGCTTACCGATGGTGTAAATAATGCTGGTTTTATTGAGCCAGAAACAGCATCTGATATTGCAAAACAATACGGAATTAAAGTATATACAATCGGTCTTGGAACTAACGGAATGGCAGAATCTCCATATGCATATGCTCCAAATGGCGGTTTCTTATTCAAAATGCAGAAAGTAGAAATCGATGAAAAGTTAATGAGAAACATCGCTAAAAAAACAGATGGAACTTATTTTAGAGCTACAAGCAACGATAAATTAGCAGAAATATACAACTCAATCAATAAACTGGAAACAACAGAAATTCAGGAATTGAAATTCTACGATTACGATGAAAAATACAGGTTTTTTGTCTTATTTGCAGGTTTGATGTTATTACTTGAAGTTGGATTAAGAAATACAGTTTATAGAAGCTTTATTTGATTTTTTCAAAATCAAAAAATTCCAACAATTAAATTCCAAATAACAAATTGGAATTTGGAATTTAAAGATTAAAAATTAGAAAAGGATTTGGAATTTGGAATTTCAATATTGGAATTTAAAAACATTTATGGAATTAGACGAAAAAAAATATTTATATCTCTTATTACTTATCCCAATTGTGGTATGTATTTTCCTTTTCAATATGTATTGGAAAAGAAGAACCCAACGCGAATTTGGTGATTTGGAAATGGTAAAAAGATTGAGCCCTGAGAAATCGGTTTTTAAACCTGTTCTAAAAATCGTAGTGATTCTTTTGGCGCTTACTTGTTTGATTATTGGTTTGGTAAATCCGAAGATTGGAACCAAAATGGAGACCGTAAAACGAGAAGGTATCGATATTGTTTTTGCTGTAGACGTTTCTAAAAGTATGCTTGCAGAAGACGTTGTTCCTAGTCGTTTGGATAAAAGTAAACAGTTGGTTTCTCAGATTATCAATAATTTAGGAAGCGACAGAATCGGAATCGTAGCTTACGCAGGAAGCGCTTTCCCAGTTTTGCCAATTACATCAGACTATAGCGTTGCAAAAATGTTTTTGCAGAGTATGAGCCCAGGAATGGTTTCGTCTCAAGGAACATCTCTGGACGAAGCAATTAAACTGTCTTCGACATATTTTGACGAAAAAAGCAAAACAAGCAAACTATTAATCCTAATTTCTGACGGTGAAGATCATTCTGAAGGTGCAGCTGCTGCGGCAGAAGAAGCGAATAAATTAGGAATGAAAATCATCACTATTGGTGTTGGTACAGAAAAAGGAGGTACAATTCCTTTAAAAGAAAATGGTGTTGTTAGAGGATATCAAAAAGATCAAAACGGAGAAACTGTAATTACCAAATTAAATCAAGAAGGTTTAAAAACAATTGCAAAAGCAACAAAAGGTGGCTATGTTTACGGCGGAAGCACAAAAGAAGTTTTAGAATACGTAAAAAATGCTTTAAACAATATCCAAAAAACAGAATTTGAAGCTACGCAAATGGCCGAATTTCAATCGCAGTTTCAATGGTTTATCGGGTTTGCATTTTTATTGCTTTTCCTAGACATTTTCTTATTGGAAAGAAAAACAAGCTGGATCAAAGAGTTGGATTTATTTAATGAAAAGAAATAAAAAAGTTAGCCACTAATTGCTCGAATTTACACAAATAACAAATTATTTAATTTGTGAAATTCAAAAGGAAATAAAAAATTAGTGCCAATTAGTGAAATTCGTGGCGAAAAAAAACAAAATTAGAATGAAAAATTTACTCCTTTATATTTTACTAACCGTTTCTTTTGCAGTTTCTGCTCAAGAAAAAGACAAAACGTTGCCTACTGGTAATGAAGAATATAAACAGAATAAATTTATTGATGCTGAGGCAAACTATAGAATTTCGGAATCTAAATTTCCGAAACGATCAACAGCACCTTATAATTTAGGTAATACTATTTATAGACAAAATCAGGTTTCGGAAGCTAAATATGCTTACGCGAAAGCAATAAAAAACGCTAAAACAAAGCCTGAGAAACATAAAGCTTATCATAACCTTGGTAACGTTTTCATGAAAGAGAAAGATTATACTCAAGCGGTTGAAGCTTACAAACAAGCACTTCGTAACGATCCAACAGATGAAGAAACACGTTACAACTATGCTTACGCCAAACAAAAGCTAAAAGAGAATCCTCCTAAAAACGATCAGAATAAAGATAAAAACAAGGACAAAGACAAGGATAAGGATAAAAATAAAGACAAGAACAAGGACAACAATAAAGACAAAGACAAGGATAAAAAAGACGATAAAGGCGACCAGGATAAAGACAAAAAAGATGGTAAAAACGATCCAAAGAAAGATGACAAGTCTGACAATCAAGGAGAGCCAAAACCACAACCTGGAGGAATATCAAAAGAGCGTGTTCAGAATTTGTTAGATGCGGTAAACAATGAAGAAAAGAAAATTCAAGACAAAGTAAACGCTCAAAAAGTAAAAACTAATCCTAAGAAAACAGAAAAAGACTGGTAAAATTTGGTTAATCGTTTAACCGTTAATTTGTTTATTTGATCCAAACAATACGATTAAACAAAATAACGTTTAAACGATTAAACATTAAAAACAACGATTAAACAAGTAATGAAAAGATATTTAATTCTATTTCTACTCACTTTTCAAGGACTAATGGCTCAGGTGCAATTTGAAGCCAGAGTCAGTAAAAACACACTTGGAATAAACGAAAGGCTTCGTGTAGATTTCATCATGAATGTTGACGGAGATAATTTCGAACAGCCTTCTTTTGAGGGATTTAGAATGGTTGCTGGGCCAAGCCAACAAATTAGTCAGTCTTGGATAAATGGCCGAAGCTCTTTTCAAAAAATATATTCTTATATCATACAGCCTGAAAAAAAGGGAATTGTCACAATTAAACAGGCTGCAATAGAATTTAATGGTCAGATTTACAAAACGAATCCGATAAAGGTTACGGTAACCAATGCTGTGGCTCAAGAAAGAGATCCAAATGACAGACCTCCTGGATCTGGAAATGAATTACTGACTCTTGTTGCTGAAATTTCAAAAACAAACCCTTACTTAAACGAGCCAATTACAGCGGTTTACAAGCTGTATTTCAATAATATTGGTGTTACTGGTTTTAAAGAATTGGCAAAACCTAAATACAATGATTTCTGGAATCAGAACATTGACATCAAACAATTGGCAATTGAAGAAGGAAATTTTCAAGGCCAAAAATGTTATTATGTTATTCTGAAAAAGACCATTTTATATCCACAAAAATCAGGAAAACTTACAATTGAACCTCTTTCACTAGATATTGGGGTGCAATTACCAACAAATCGTCGTGATATGTTTGGCCAAATGATTATTACGGAAGACAATAAAGTGGTTTCTGCTGGAGCAAAAACAATTAATGTAAGACCACTTCCTGAAAGCACAAAACCAGAAGGTTTTACTGGTGCTGTCGGAAGATTGAATTTTACTGTTACGCCTTCAAAAACAACACTTAAAAACGGTGAAGGTCTTGACTTAATCGTAAGTGCGCAAGGAACTGGAAATATGAAGTTATTTACACTTCCAAAACCAGTTGTTCCAAATGCATTAGAAATGTACGATCCCGTTCACGACGAACAAGTAACTACATCTCTAAGTGGCATGTCTGGAAGAGTCACAGACAAATATACTATTGTACCGCAATACCGAGGAAAATATGCTATAAAACCAATGCAATTTTCGTATTTCGATTTAAGTACTGGCACTTATAAAACCATTACTTCGAAAGAAATTATGATTGATGTTCTGGACGGACCAACGCCTGCAGAAGCAAATACAGGATCGGCTTCTAAGAATGCTGTGGCAACAACAGATCAATTCAAGAATATTAAATCTAAAACAGCACTAATTCCTATTATTAAACATGATTTTTACGATTCAAGTTTGTATTTAGGATTGTTGTTTGCACCGTTTATCATTATTCCGATTATCATTTTGGCTAGAAAGAAAAAAGAAGCTATGGATAATGATGTTACTGGAAATAGAATTAGAATGAACAATAAGCTAGCGAAGAAATATTTATCGCAAGCGAAAAAACATCTTAATAACAAAGAGCCTTTCTATATCGCACTAGAAAAAGCTATGCATAATTTCTTGAAAGCAAAACTGCACATTGAAACTTCAGAAATGAGTAAAGACAATATCAGAGAATTACTGCTGTCCAGAAATGCAAATGCCGAAACGGTTCAGAATTTTATTGCTCTGACTGAAAACTGTGAATTTGCTCGTTATGCACCGGCGTCGAGCGCTTCAATTCAGCAAGATTATGATAAAGCTGTTATGATTATTTCTGAATTAGAAAAACAGATTGTTTAAACAAAATAAGATGAAAAACATACTATATATCTTTTTATTAATCTCGCAGGTTTTCTTTGCGCAAGGGCGCTTTGCATCGGCCAATGCATTGTACCAAAAAGGACAATACAAAGAAGCCGCACAGGTTTATGAGAACATTGTAACGGAAGACAAATTACATTCTGCCGAATTATATTTTAATTTGGGAAATTGTTATTACAAACTAAATCAGGTTGCGCCTTCGATTTACAATTATGAAAAGGCTTTGGTTCTTAAACCAAATGATCCAGAGACTTTAAACAATTTAAAGTTTGCTAAGAAACTAACGATTGACGAAATTAAGGAAGTTCCAAAAGTAGGTTTTGCAAAACTAATTCAGAACTTTACTTCTATTTTTGATTATAATACTTGGGCTAAAATTTCTGTTGCGCTTGGTTTTGCGTTCTTATTGAGTTTTATAGGTTACTATTTCTCAAACGCTACACTTGCAAAAAGAATTTATTTTGTCGGAATGTTTATTGTTTTAATTGCTTTTGCTTTAAGTATTTCTGCTGGAATGTCTGAAAAAAATCATTTTGAAAATGACCGTGTTGCCATTGTTTTTTCTGAATTAAGCCAAGTGAGACATGAACCAAAAAAATCTTCAAATGGAATTATTTTATTGCATGAAGGAGCAAAAGTTTACGTACTGGAAAGTATTGCTGGCTGGAAAAAAATCGAATTGACAGATGGAACCCAAGGTTGGATCGATTCTTCGACTATCAAAGAAGTAAAATAAGTTTAAAAATATTAATTGTAAAAATCCCAAATTCCAATCTTGCTGGAATTTGGGATTTTTATGTTTTAGAATTTAATGATTAATTCACTGCATCGATCAATCGCACAAATTCAGACCTGTATCCTTCTTCATCATTTGACAAACCAGATTTTGCTAATCTTTTGATATCCGAACTTGAACTGTTTGCAATATATTTTGAATCACGCAGTTTTAATCCGAACCAAGAAACAGCGGTTGCAAATTTAAAATCTGGAGAGCTATTTTCTATGTCTGTTTTTCTATCTGCAATCACATTTACTATTTCAATACTATTATTCCCATCAGGTTTTTTATATCTAAATTTCACAGTTGCTAACTCATCACTATGATTACCAGTCACTTTCTCTGTTTTAGTATATTTTAAATCTGAAGGAACGTAATTGCTTTCTACTCCAGTCGGAACAATCTCATAAAGAGCAGTAACTGAATGTCCACTGCCTAATTCACCTGCATCTATTTTATCATTTTTAAAATCTTCAGCATTTAATTTTCGATTTTCATAACCAATCAATCGATAAGCTTGAACGTGACTTGGATTAAACTCAATTTGGATTTTTACATCTTTCGCGATAGCAAACATAGAACCTTTAAATTCTTTTCCAAGAAAACGATTTGCCTCTTGAATGTTATCGATATAAGCATAATTTCCGTTTCCTTTATCAGCTAAAATTTCCATTTTAGAATCTTTATAATTTCCCATTCCAAAACCAAGAACAGTTAAGAAAACACCAGATTCTCTCTTTTGCTCAATCAATTTCAACATATCATCATCTGATGACGCGCCAACATTAAAATCACCATCAGTAGCTATCACTACCCTATTATTGCCTTCTTTAATAAAATTTTGCTGTGCTAGTTTATAGGCTAATTCAATTCCTTCTCCTCCTGCTGTGCTTCCTCCTGCATGTAAATCGTCAAAAGCATCTATAATTTCGTCTTTATTATCTCCAGATGTTGGTTCTAAAACCACTCCAGCAGATCCTGCATAAACCACAATCGAAACTTTATCGATACTTCTAAGTTCTTTTACCAAAATCTTCATCGATTCTTTTAGCAAAGGCAATTTATTTTGCTCGTCCATCGAACCCGAAACATCAACTAAAAAAACCAGATTAGAAGCTGGCAAATTTGCCATTGGAATGTTTTTTCCCTGCAAACCAATCTTTAATAGTCTGCTGTTTTTATTCCAAGGACAATCGCTGTATTCTGTGTTTATAGAAAATGGATGTTGCCCTTCTGGTTGCGGATATTTGTATTTAAAGAAATTGATCATCTCCTCAACACGAACAGCGTCTTTAGGAACTTTCTGTCCTTCATTTATAAATCGGCGAATATTAGTATATGATGCATTATCAACATCGATAGAAAAAGTAGAAAGTGGAGTTTTTAGTGGAGATTCAAACGGATTTTCTTCTAATCCTGCGTAACTTTCTGTGTTTGGATCTGTATAATTTTCTTCTGGAACTTCGTCGGTAACTGCAACAGCCATGTCTGCTGTTTCATAACTCATGTCTGGTGCATATGCTTTCTTACAGCTGAAAATAGTAAGTACAAGGAATGCCATCATAAAGAAATTAAAATTTCTCATAAAGTAAATTTTTTAAAATTAATAAATAGGTTATTGGCTTCAAATAAGGACTAGCATTCCGGATGTACTAGAGACGATTATTTGCAATTTTCGAGTATGCAAAATCATGCCAAAAAAATTACAATTATTTTTCTTACTTGAAAAAAAAATCAGAAACCCTGATTTTTAAAGGGATTTAATGTGAAATATTTTTTGTGAATGCGGAAATTTTTGCCACAGATTAAAGGATTAAAATAGACTAATCTTTTGAAATCATTTAATCTGTGGCAAAAATTCATATTCAATGTGTTAGACGCACTGCGGTGCTTCTCTACAGAATATGCGATGTAAAATTAAAATGTATAAATTTTCTCTGGCGTAACGCAATAATCTAATTTGATATCAGATTCAAAAACATCATCAATCTGATTTACGGCTTCAAAGAAAGAAAGTCCGATTTTTAAGGTTTCTGGTTTACATTCGGCAAGGAATTTATCGTAGAAACCTTTTCCATAACCAATTCGATTTCCAAAAACATCAAAAGCCAAAAGCGGAACAAAAACCACTTCAACTTTAGAAGAAGGCACTTCAATTCCGTCAACTGGCTCTGGAATATTGTATTCGTTTTTTTTAATTCTAGTATTATCAGTCAATAGAAAATGCGTCATTTTTCTGGTTTCGAAATCACTTTTAGAAACTAAAATTTCTTTGTCTTTACCAGAAAGCAAATGTAAAACGTATTCTGTATTGACTTCTTTTTGTTCTTCAATTGGGAGAAAAACATGATAATAAATTTTATCCCAAATTGGCATTTGAATCAATTGGTTTGCAATCGCCAAACTCTTCTCTTCTATTTCATCAAAAGAAAGTGCTTTTCTAAAATTTTTATATTCTATTCGAAGTTCTTTTTTACTCGTCGGCATTGTCTGGAATTTTAGATAAATGATAAATAGCATCGCCTTCGTAAGCAATTGGCGAATGATTGGCATTAATTACATAACCATCATGAGGCGCTTTGACTTTTTGTTCAAATTTCCCAAACGGATCTGTAATAATGGCTAAGATAGTGCCTTTGGTTACAAATTTTCCGACCAGATTAAAATCGTGCAGCAAACCCGAACATTTTGCACGAAGCCAAACCGATTGTTTAATATAAATTGACGGTGTTAATGCTCGCTCAACAATTTGTTTAGAATCTAGCATTCCAAAATAATCAAGCAAACGCTTTGTTCCTAAAACACCTTGATTTGCAATTTCGTTATTGATATCTAAAGATTTTCCTCCCTCAAAAAGAAGCATTTTTACATTGGCACTTTCAGAAGTTTTTCTAAAAGAACCATTTATATTTTTAGAATAAAGTGTAAAAGGAGCATTAAAAACATCGGCCAGAACTTTCAATTCAGGATTGTTTTCGGTAATTCTAATTTGTGGAGCATTGAATCGGCTCGCGCCACCTGCATGAAAATCGACAGCATAATCTAAAATTGGCAAAATTTCTTCGACAATATGATAAGCAAATCTACTTGCCAGAGAACCTTTTTTACTTCCTGGAAAAACACGATTCAAATCGCGACCATCTGGAAATTCTCGAGATTTGTTCACAAAACCATACATATTGATAACTGGAATGCAAATTATTGTGCCTCGAGCTGGTCGATTTATTTTTTTACTAATGATCTGACGAACAATTTCAACACCGTTAATTTCGTCACCATGAATTCCTGCCGAAAATAAAACAGTCGGTCCTTCATGCTTAGAACGGCGCACAATAACAGGAATATTCAACTTGGTTGTAGTATGCAGTCGGGCAATTTCGACGTTTATGGTTCTGTGTTCTCCCGGCAAAATCGATTCGCCAAAAATAACCAATGGAGTACTATTTTTCATGTAGAATTATAAAATCTAAATATAGAAATTATTCTTTTGATTTCGTAAATTTGAAACTAATTCAATGTTAAGCTTCTTTTAGAAATCGGAATGGTTTTTGAAAAGCTTCTCGAACATCTTCAGAAATACAATAGAATGCAAAAATCGACCTTAGATCTTCAAATTTTAACCTTGCCTGATAACCCAGGCGTGTATCAATATTATGATAAAGACGGGAAAATCTTGTATGTCGGAAAAGCCAAAAATTTAAAAAAAAGGGTTTCATCCTATTTCAATAAAATTCACGACACTGCCAAAACGAATGTTCTGGTAAAAAAAATCGTGACCATAAAACACATCGTAGTTCCAACCGAAACCGATGCGCTTTTATTAGAAAACAATTTAATTAAAACACTTCAGCCGAGATACAATGTTTTGCTTCGCGATGACAAAACATATCCTTGGATCTGTATTAAAAAAGAACCTTTTTCAAGAATATTTTCAACTCGAAACATGGTCAAAGATGGCTCTGAATATTTTGGTCCATATACCAGTTTCAAAACAGTACATACTATTTTGGATTTAATTAAAGAATTATATCCACTTAGAACCTGTAATTATGACTTGAGCCAATCAAACATTAATTCAGGAAAATTTAAAGTTTGTTTGGAATATCACATTGGCAATTGTAAGGGCCCTTGCGAAGGTTTAGAACCTTTGGATGAATACCAAAGACAAGTCAATGCTATTCGCGAAATCCTGAAAGGAAACTTCAAAGAAAGTTTAAAGGATTTCAAGAAATTGATGAATACTTATGCTCAGAATTTACAATTTGAGGAAGCGCAGAAAATAAAAGAAAAGATTGAAGTACTAGAAAACTATCAATCTAGATCTACCATTATCAATCCGAAGATTACCAACATTGATGTTTTCTCCATTGTTTCTGACGAAAGTGCGGCTTATGTCAACTTTCTACAAATTTCACATGGTTCGATTATTCGTTCGCATACTTTAGAAATGAAGAAAAAGCTAGACGAAAGTGATGAAGAATTATTAGAATTGGCCATTGTAGAACTTCGCGAGCGTTTTCAATTATTATCTAAAGAAATTATTGTTCCTTTTGAAATGGATTTGGGCGAAAACATTAGAGTAACTGTTCCGCAACTTGGAGACAAAAAGCAGATTCTAGATTTATCTATTCGAAATGCGAAATTCTACCGAATCGAACAATTGAAACAATTGCAAATTGTAGATCCCGATCGACATGTGAATAGAATTATGGCTCAGATGCAGAAAGATTTACGTCTTCCTTCTGAACCTCGACATATCGAATGTTTTGATAACTCGAACATTCAAGGAACAAATCCTGTTGCGGCTTGTGTAGTTTTTAAAGACGGAAAACCAAGTAAAAAAGATTATCGCCATTTTAATGTCAAAACGGTTGAAGGTCCGAACGATTTTGCTTCTATGACCGAAATCGTGTACCGCCGTTATAAAAGATTGTTGGATGAAAACGAACCACTACCACAATTGATTATTATCGATGGTGGAAAAGGACAACTTTCGGCAGCATTAAAAAGTATTGATGATTTAGGATTAAGAGGAAAAGTTGCTATTATCGGAATTGCAAAACGTCTGGAAGAGCTTTTCTATCCTGGAGATTCGATTCCGTTATATTTAGATAAAAAATCAGAAACTTTAAAAGTGATTCAGCATTTAAGAAACGAGGCGCATCGATTTGGAATCACTTTCCATAGAGACAAACGAAGTAAATCTGCACTTAATTCTTCTGTAGAAAGCATTCCGGGAATTGGAGAAAAAACCATGCTTGCATTAATACAACATTTCAAAAGTGTTAAAAGATTAAAATTAGCTACAGAAAAAGAAATTTCAGAAGTTATAGGTGCTTCCAAAGCAAAAAAAATTGTCGACTTTTACAAAACCAACTAAACATTATATGCGTCCATCCCAATTATACATTTCAAATATTTGGTCAAAAGGAATTTTAACTAAATTCGAAAAAAGAGTTTCTTGGCGCGTATTTATATTCGTTTTTTTAACGGCATTTTTCTTTTCGTCAAAATCATTTTCTCAAGAAATAAAAAAAGACAGTGTCAAAAGACCCAAAATAGGATTGGTTTTAAGTGGTGGTGGCGCCAAAGGTTTTGCGCATATTGGAGTTTTGAAAGTTTTGGAAGAAGCTGGAATCAAAATTGATTATATTGGCGGAACCAGTATGGGATCTGTAATTGGCGGGCTTTATGCTTCTGGTTACAACGCTTCTCAAATCGACTCTATTTTCAAACAAACCAATTTTGATGAATTAATTAACGACTATATCCCGCGTTCTTCTAAGAATTTTTATGGTAAGAAGAATGACGAATTGTATGCTGTTGTTTTGCCATTCAGTAATTTTAGAGTCGGCATTCCAGAAGCACTTTCAAAAGGAATGTACAATTATAATTTATTGAGCAGTTTAACTAGAAACGTTCGTCATGTTCGCGATTTTAATCAACTGCCGACTCCTTTTTTATGTATTGGAACCAATATCGAAACAGGTGAAGAAGTTTTATTAAATAAAGGAAATCTCGTTCAGGCTATGATGGCTAGTTCGGCTTTTCCTTCCTTATTTACACCAGTTGAAATTGACGGAAATTTGTTGGTTGATGGAGGAGTTGTAAATAATTATCCTATTCAAGAAGTTCGAAAACTTGGTGCCGATATTATTATTGGCGTTGATGTACAGGACGATTTGCTGAAAAGAAAAAATCTGAAAAATGCGACCAGAATCTTAGTTCAGATTACCAATCTACAGTCTATTGACAAAATGAAAAGCAAAATAAAAGACACCGATATTTATATCAGGCCAGATATTCGTGATTTTGGTGTTATTTCGTTTGACCGAGGAGAAGAAATCATCAGAAAAGGAGAAGAAGCTGCTTTTGCCGTTTACGAAAAAATCAAGGCATTAAGCGATGAAAATAACTTTTATAAAAAACCAAAATTGAAAGTTGCAACTGATACACTTCATATTCAAAAAATAAATACAGATAAATTAGAAAATTATACTAAAGAATATATTCGCGGTAAACTTCGTTTCAAACCTGAAAGCACCATAACTTACGATGGTCTTAAAACAGGAATAAACAACTTGAATGCGACACAAAACTTTAGCACAATCTCCTATTGTCTTCAACCAAATGGAGATAAAGATGATCTTGATTTGGTTTTAAAGGAAAACCCAACTCAAACTTATCTAAAACTTGGGCTTCATTATGATGGTCTTTACAAAAGTGCCGTTTTGTTAAATCTAACCCATAAAAAGACTTTTTTAAAAAACGATGTTACTTCTCTTGATATCATTTTAGGCGATAATTTCAGGTACGATTTTAATTATTATGTAGAAAATGGTTTTAATATCAGTTTTGGTTTCCGTTCTAGATTAAATCAATTTAATCGAAATGTAACTACGAGTTTGAGTAGCGTTCTTAAAGAGACTCCAAATGTCAACCTTATTAATGTTGACTTCATGGATATTACCAATCAGGCTTATTTCCAGACTATTTTTGTACAGAAGTTTTTAATGGGTGGTGGTTTAGAATATAAGTATCTAAAAATTAACTCACCAACACTTACAAATGAAGATAACACAATTGAAAAAAGCAATTATGTTAGCGCCTTTGCTTATCTAAAATACGATTCGCTAGACGAAAAATATTATCCAAGTTCTGGATTATATTTTTCTACAGATTTGCAAACTTATATGGCATCATCAGATTATACGAAGCAATTTAAACCTTTTTCGATTGCAAAAGCCGAAGTAGCAATTGCTAGACCACTATTTAGAAAAGCAACCATAAAATTTGGCTTCGATGCTGGATTTAATATTGGTAGCGATAGCGTTCCGTTTTTTGACTTTATATTTGGAGGTTATGGCTACAACAAAATAAACAATTTCAATTATTTCTACGGATACGATTTTCTAAGTATTGCTGGCAACAGCTATATTAAAACGGATATTAATATAGATTACGAAATCTTCAAAAAAAATCACATCAATTTATCTGCTAATTTTGCCAACTTAGGAGATGATATTTTTTCTTCTGTAGATTGGGTTTCTATGCCAAAATACACAGGATACGCAGTTGGTTACGGTCTAGAAACCATTATTGGCCCTATCGAAGTAAAACAATCTTGGTCTCCAGAAATGTCAAAAAGTTATACATGGTTTAGTATCGGGTTTCAATTTTAGTACTATAACCGAGAATACTTCAATAAATTCTGCCTTTTTTTTTACATCATAAAAATTATATCAAAAAAACTAAGTTATTTTATAGTTATAAATAATATAATTTTTATTTTTACTTCGAAAAAATTACGACATTTGTTATAATGAAAACAAATTGGACAGGTTTATTAGAGTATCTTCAATTCCTCATCAAGAGAAATCCTGAGTAATGGCTCTATCGAATTGAAATAATCAGTCAATTGCAAAAATTGAACTGATTATTATCTCTGCAATTCAAATTTTCGAATTATCTAATTTACTAATTATCTAATTGAAAAAGCCATGCCACTATATCATAAACTTGGGGATTTTCCTCAAAAGCGACACACCCAATTTGAAAAACCAAATGGCGGTTTTTACTACGAACAATTGTTTGGAACCGAAGGTTTTCACGGACATTCGTCGTTATCTTATCACGTACACAGACCAACACAGGTTAAAGAGATTTTAAATTCTTATTCGGTTGAACCAAAAATTGCAATCGGAAAAAATATAAAATCACTTCTTTTTAAAGGTTTTGAATTAAAACCTGAAAATGATTTTCTAGACAGCCGAAAAGCAATGTTAGTCAATAAAGACTGTATTATTGGTTTGGCTGCGCCGAAAGAATCGCTTCGAAATTATTTCTACAAAAATGCCGATGCCGATGAAATGCTTTTCATTCACAGAGGAAAAGGAAAATTAAGAACCATGTTAGGAAATATTCCGTTTGAATATGGAGATTATCTAATTATTCCGCGTGGTATTATTTATCAGATTGATTTCGAAACGGAAGATAACCGACTATTTTATGTAGAATCTTATTCTCCTTTTTATACTCCAAAACGTTATAAAAACCAGTCAGGTCAGCATTTAGAACATTCTCCATTTTGTGAGCGTGATTTTATTCTGCCAAATGAATTGGAAACGCATGACGAAAAAGGCGATTTTTTAATTAAAATCAAAAAAGAGGGAATGATTCATGAAGTGGTTTATGCCACACATCCGTTTGACGTTGTTGGTTGGGACGGTTACAATTTCCCTTACGGATTTTCAATTCATAATTTCGAACCTATAACTGGGCGTGTTCACCAACCGCCACCAGTACATCAAACTTTTGAAACAGCTGCTTTTGTAGTTTGTTCTTTCTGCCCTAGACTTTACGATTATCACCCAAAAGCTATTCCGGCACCATACAATCACAGCAATATAGATTCTGACGAAGTACTATATTATGTTGACGGTGATTTTATGAGTCGTAATAATATTGAGCAAGGTCACATCACTTTACACCCAAAAGGAATTCCGCACGGACCAGCGCCGGGCGCAATGGAACGCAGCATTGGTCACAAAGAAACTCAAGAATTAGCCGTTATGGTGGATACTTTCCGTCCATTAATGGTTACTGAAGAAGCTATGGGACTCGATGATGGTCAGTACTATAAATCTTGGACGGAGTAATAATTAGATAATGTGCCAATTTGATAATTAGAAAATGAGTCAATATGGAAATTAGATAATTAAATATTGTAATTTTAAACTTACAAAATAGATTATCTAATTATCCCATTTTCTAATTATCAAATTAAAATAAATGACTTTTAACGAAAAATATAAAGACAACGCTCTTTTAATAAAAACCTTCAATTTCGCATTAAATATAATTGACTATACAACCGAACTTCAAGATCAAAAGAAATTCGTAATTGCAAACCAATTATTAAAAAGCGGAACATCAATTGGAGCTAATTCAAAAGAGTCACAAAACGCAGAAAGCAAGGCAGATTTTATTCATAAATTAAAAATTGCAATTAAAGAGGCAGATGAAACAGAGTATTGGTTGTTTTTATGTGATGCCCATAAGGAATATCCAAATTGCAAGCGTTTAATAAACGATCTTTCAGAAATTTTAAAAATTTTAAACAAAATAATATCAACATCTAAGAGGAATTAGAAAATTAGAAAATGTGTCAATTAGAAAATTGATAAATTAAAGCATTTCAAAAATTATCTCATTTTCTCATTATCAAATTATCTAATTATGAGTAAAGAAGTTAAATCAGTAGAATACGGATTAGAAAAAATATTTGAAGGAGCACAAGATTTCCTTCCATTATTAGGAACAGATTATGTAGAATTTTATGTGGGAAATGCTAAACAAGCAGCTCATTACTATAAATCTGCATTTGGATATCAGTCATTAGCTTACGCAGGATTAGAAACAGGAGTTAAAGACAGAGCATCTTATGTTTTGAAACAAGACAAAATTAGAATTGTTTTGACAACGCCATTAACGGCTGATTCTCCAATCAACGAACATTTGAAAAAACACGGCGACGGAGTAAAAGTTGCAGCACTTTGGGTTGAAGACGCGACAAAATCTTACGAAGAAACTATGAAACGTGGCGCTCGTTCTTTTATGAAACCTACTGTTGAAGAAGATGAATTTGGTCAGGTAGTTCGTTCTGGAATTTACACTTACGGAGAAACGGTTCACATTTTTGTAGAAAGAAAAAACTATAATGGTGTTTTCTTGCCAGGTTACAAAGAATGGAAATCTGATTTTAACCCAGAATCAACTGGTTTAAAATATATCGACCACATGGTTGGAAATGTAGGTTGGAACGAAATGAATACTTGGGTAAAATTCTACGAGGAAGTTATGGGATTCGTGAATTTCTTATCTTTTGATGACAAACAAATTACTACAGAATATTCTGCTTTGATGAGTAAGGTAATGTCAAACGGAAACGGAAGAATTAAATTTCCGATCAACGAACCAGCTGAAGGAAAGAAAAAATCTCAGATTGAAGAATATTTAGATTTCTATGGCGGACCTGGAATTCAACATATTGCTATTGCAACAGATGACATTATTAAAACTGTCTCACAGCTAAGAGCGCGCGGCGTTGAATTTTTATCTGCTCCTCCTCATGCTTATTATGAAGCAATTCCTGAAAGATTAGGTGTTCATATGGATATGATGAAAGAAGATTTAAACGAAATCGAGAAACTTGCCATCATGGTAGATGCTGACGAAGATGGATACTTATTACAAATTTTTACGAAGCCTGTTCAAGACAGACCGACGCTTTTCTTCGAAATTATTCAAAGAATGGGGGCAAAAGGATTCGGTGCAGGTAACTTTAAAGCCCTTTTTGAGTCTATCGAAAGAGAGCAAGAATTGAGAGGAACGCTATAAAATGTTAATTTCCATATAGAAAACCGCATAATTCTCCAAAAAACGATGCTTTTTTTGCAAATGTTATGTTAAACTTGACTTTTGCTATTTTATTTTTGAACTTTCTATCTATCTTTGCACCGCAAATCAGGAAGGGGTGGTTTCCTTCCGAATTGATATAAATTTCATAATTTATAGTTTTTTGGTTAGTTAATAGCATAAAAACTCAGTCATCTTTGACTGAGTTTTTTTGTTTTGGTACATTTGGAATAGATTTTGCATTTGTCTACCTTTATAATAAACGTAAAGATTATACTATGAAAAAGTTCATTCTCACTATATTAGCACTAACGATACTCTCATTCGCGCCTCAAAAAGAAGATGCTTTCGATACTGGAGAATATTTCAAATTTAGAATACATTACGGAATTGTAAATGCCGGTTATGCAACACTTGAAGTCAAAGACGCCACCATTAACAACAAAAAGGTATATCACTCTGTTGGAAAAGGTTACACAACTGGAATGTCTAAATTTTTCTTTAAAGTAGAAGATTTATACGAAAGCTATTTTGACAAAGAGACAGGAAAACCATACCGCTATGTTAGAAAAATTGACGAAGGCGGTTATACCAAAAATCAAGAAGGTTTTTTTAATCAAAATGAAAACAAAGTTTTAGTAAAAGACTATAAACGAAAATCAGAAAAAACCATCATGGTTTCAGAAGAAGTACAAGATATTGTGTCTGCTTTTTACTTTTTGAGGAATCACCCAAATATCGACAAACTCAAATCTGGAGAAGCCATCACAATCGATATGTTTTTTGATGATGAAATCACAAAATTTAAGTTAAAATATGTAGGTCGTCAAGATATTACAACTAAATTTGGTACCGTTTCTACAATGGTTTTTAAGCCGTTGGTACAGACAGGTAGAGTATTTAAAGAAAAAGAGAGCTTAACACTCTGGATAACAGACGATGTAAACAAAGTTCCAATTAGAATTAAAGCAGATTTAGCTGTAGGATCTCTTAAGGCTGATCTCGATGAATATAAAGGATTGAAAAGTCCACTTAAAGCAAAAAAATAATGAACCCTACAGATCATTCTGAAGCAATTTTAAAAGAAATTGACCTTAAATTTCAAGCCATAAATCAAAAAACTGATGTTCAGTTAGAAGGATTGCTTTGGGCAAAACCAATTACTTATTGGGATTACATTCAAACTGATGCCCTATTAAATTTACAAATTCAGCGCACCACACTTCCTGACGAAATGGTTTTTATCATGTACCATCAGGTAAACGAATTAATCTTTAAAATGATTCTGTGGGAAATTGATCAGATTGCTGAAACAGAAAACATTCAAGTAGATTTTTTCAGCGAAAGATTATCAAGGATTACAAGATATTTTGACATGCTTACCAACTCTTTCAGCATCATGGAAAATGGTATGGAAGTAGATCAATACATGAAATTCAGAAATACGCTTACTCCAGCTAGTGGTTTTCAGAGCGCACAATATAGAATGATCGAATTTGCATCGACCGACGTTATCAATTTAACAGATCGCAGATACAAAGCAAATTTTGACGAAAACACCGACTTAGAAACTAGCTTTGAACATCTTTATTGGCAAGCTGCTGGGAAAGATTATCATACTGGCGAAAAATCATATTTACTTAATGAGTTTGAAAAGAAGTACAAAGAACCGTTTTTAAGACAAATGGCTTCTTTTAAAACAAAAAACCTTTGGCAAAAATTCATCCAATTACCTATTGAAGATCAACAAAATACATTGTTGATTGATGCTATGCGCCATTACGACAAAACGGTAAATATTACTTGGGTAATGCAACACCTTAATACTGCCAGAAAATATATTTTAGAAAGCGGAAAAGGCAATGGAGAAGCGACAGGAGGAAGTGACTGGCAAAAATATATGCATCCAAAATACCAAAGACGCATCTTTTTTCCTAAATTGTGGACCGAAGAAGAATTGTCCAATTGGGGGAATGAAGCTGAAGCCTAATTTCACCACAAAAAATTTATAAAGTTTGAAAAAAGCAGTCGTAATTTTAATTGTCTTGTTTTCTATTTTTTCATGTAAAAAAGCAGAAGAAAAAGTAGAAACCAAAATTACTAAACCAGCAACCAAAAAAATAGAATTCGGTTTTAATTACGCAGATTTTAATGTTGTTAATGATACTATCTCAAAAGGAGACTCTTTTGGATCAATACTTCAGAGCCAAAATATTGGAGACAAAAAAGTTCATGATATTGTTGAACAGGTAAAAGATTCGTTCAATGTGAGAAGCATCCGTTACGGCAAACCTTTTACTTTACTTCGCTCTAAAAACAAAACGAATAATCTTCAAGTTTTTGTTTATCAGCCAGACGCATTAAGTTATTATGTTATCGACTTAAGAGATAGCATTGCAAAAGCATACAAAAAAATAAAACCCGTTACTTTAAAAAGAAAAATGATCGGTGGCGTTCTTAAAAGTTCATTGTCTGAAACTTTAGGAAACGAAAGTGTCGAAACTGCTTTGGCAAGTCGAATAACAAAAGTTTTTTCTTGGTCTATTGACTTCTTTAAGCTTAAAAAAGGAGATCGTTACGGATTAATTTTTACTGAACGATTCATTAACGGAAAAACGTACGACGGAGTTGAAGATCTTGAAGCGGCATTTTTTGAATATAAAGGCAAAATCGTTTATGCCTTTCCTTTTGAAAGAGATACTACTTCTGGAAAAATTGAATATTATGACGATCAAGGAAGAACGCTTAAAAACTTCTTTCTGAAAACTCCGATCAAATTCAGCAGAATCACTTCAAGATTTACAATGAACAGATTTCATCCAGTTCAGCATACTTGGAAAGCGCACAAAGGAACCGATTACGCTGCTCCAACGGGAACACCGATTTCTACAACAGCATCTGGAGTTGTAGAAATGACAGGATATACAGCAGGAAACGGAAACTTTGTAAAAGTAAAACACAACGGAACCTACTCTACTCAATATTTACATATGTCTAAAATCTTGGTTCGCCGCGGACAGCGCGTTACTCAAGGACAGACAATTGGTTTGGTAGGAAGTACAGGTTTAGCTTCTGGCCCTCACGTTTGTTATCGTTTCTGGAAAAATGG
>NZ_DHEI01000027.1:5026-18228 GCF_002399805.1 Flavobacterium sp. UBA4854 | reverse complement strand
CAGATTGAGCCTTTGAAAAGAGAGTTGGACAGTATTGGTAATTTATAAAAAATCCTTTTTTGTAATTTTTTGAATCGAAAATCATGAAAAATGAGCGCCTTAAAACCATGTATCATGAAACTTTTTCTGGTTTAAAATTATTTTACAGAGACACAAATCTTTCTGAAAATTTAATTTTAAATTACAAAATCGGGCAGATTATTCAAGAAAAAGGTTTTACCGACATGAGTTCGATTGGTGGAGGGCTTTCGGGAAATTTCAGGTATTTAATTGCAAGTGCACACGCCAAAGATTTATCAAAATTTAATCCAGATTCAGCAAAAATTGGTCATTTTCTTTTAGACTCGATTGCATATTTCAAAGTATTGGACATCCAGAAAATTGGTAATAAAACTCAAGTTTTCCTTTTAAATATTCCAGACAATTCGATTTCACTTTTCAAAAATTCATCTTCGAACTTAGAAGAAGAAATTATAGAAAAAGCTCAAAAACGCTTTCGCGAAAAAATCGATGCTAATTTAGTCCCAGAATTACAAACCGAAAACTGGAAAGAAAGAACCAAACTCCCTCTGGGAATGGATGAAAATGGTTTGTTCTTTTTTGATGATTCTAAAATTAAAACAGAATCTCCAAAAAGAATTGATGTCGATGTTTCGAAGAAAATTATAGAAATCAATAAAAAACCTTGGTGGAAATTCTGGTAATTAAATTCTAGAATTACTAGGAATATTTTTTTCTAAATTCCGAAGGATTCATTCCCTTATGTTTCCTAAAAACTTTGTTTAAATGGCTTTCATCCGAAAAATTTAATTCATCTGCGATTTCGTTAATTCGCATATCTGTATTCAAAAGTCTCGCTTCAATTAATCTCAATTTGTAGTTTACAATATATTCTTGCAGTGTTTCTCCTGTTTGCTTTTTAAAATATTTCCCCAAATAATTAAGAGTGATATTAAAGTGACTGCTTATTTTTTCTGATTTTAATTCTTTTGGATTGTAGATATTCTCTTGAATATAATGTAGAATTTCAAGAACCATTTCTCCTGTTGTTTCTTTAATATTCTTGGGAAGTTTCAAAGCAATGTTTCTCGCAACAATTGTAATAATTGTATTTACAATCTGCTCAATAATCTTTTGATGGTAAATCTGCTGATTGTTTTGCTCACTTATTATATTCCCTATTAATGAAGCAATCAATGGTTTATCAATTTGATTTTTCAAAATGCAACCTGGGCGATGACTGGCATTTTGAAGAATATATTCCATTCGCAAAATAGCTTCAGATTGCCCATTTTGAGAACTCGCTTTTACGTAATATTCATTAAATCTAAGAAAAAAGAATTTTGTGGGCGTTGTAATTTCAAATGAATGCACATCTTGCGGTGTTACAAGAAATAGATTTCCCATTCGATATTGAAATTTATTATCATTAATAATCTGAACCCCTGTTCCATCAACAATATAAATCAATTCAAAGAAATTGTTTTTCTGGATTGTTTTCGGAAACTGCTCCAACTCTTTAAAATCAACTTCAAAAGGAAGATATAAATTTTTGTTTGTCATTATGCTAAAATACAATTTTAGTACCAATAAGTACAATTTAAAGCAAACGCTAACTTCTTAATTTTGTTTTAGATAACAAACTAAAAATCTGCAAAATGAAAATACTTTTAATTGGAGCAACTGGAGAAATTGGAAAAATACTGCACCCTGCTCTTGCAAAAAATCATGAAATAATTTCGGCTGGAAGAAACAGTGGTGATTTCAAAATCGACTTATCAGATTCAAAATCGATTGAAAAATTATTTGAAGAAGTCAAAAACATCGATGCTTGTATTTGTGTTGCTGGTGACTGTTACACAGGTGATTTATTTTCGCTTGACGAAGAAAAACTAAATATTGGCATTCAAAACAAATTACTTGGACAAGTCAACCTAGTTTTAATTGGGCAAAAATACCTAAACAATAATGGATCATTTACACTTACTTCAGGAAAAATGGGCGATAAACCCGTAAAAAACAATGTAAGCAAAGCTATTGTAAATGGCGGAATCAACAGTTTTGTTCTTGCAGCTTCACTGGAGTTGGAAAAAGGAATTAGAATAAATGTTATTAGTCCAGCAAAAGTTTTAGATATTCCGACTGAAGATTTAATAAATGCTTACACAAAGAGTCTTGAAGGAACTATAACTGGAGAAATTATTAAAGTAAACTATTAAACTTACAAAAGATGAAAAACGCAATTTTGATTCTACTGCTTTTGATTTTAAATTCAATTTATGCACAAAAAAAATCTGATTTTTTGGGTTCATGGACTTTGGTTTCGGTTGAAAACACAAATTCTGACGGAACAAAAACGCTTCCGTATGACACAAATCCAAAGGGCTTTTTGTTCTTTGATGAAAAAGGAAATTATGCCATTCAGATTTATAAAGATAAAAGAGCAAAAATTGCTTCTGGAGATAAAAACAAATGCACTCCCGAAGAAAACGCAACAATTGTGCAAGGAAGCAATTCGCATTTTGGCAACTATGAAATTGACGAAATCAATAGGACTATAACTTTTATAATAAAAACGGCATCGTTTCCAAATTGGGAAGGAACAATTCAAAAGAGATCATACACTTTTATAAATAACGAACTTAAATATGCTGTAACCAATACTACGCAAGGTGGAAAATCGGTGATAGCAGAAGTTGTCTGGAAAAAGTTATGACGCACTTCTCATAAAACGTTTTCGTAACTAATTGTTATATAATCGCAAACCGCTCCCCTTTTAAAAGTTATTTCAGTATTTTTGTGTTTCAGAAAACAAACTCAATTATAGATAAAATGGCTTTAAACACAACAAACCCAACTGGGACTGAAGCGTGGAAAAATCTACAAAACCACTATAACGCAATTCACGAAACCACAATACAAGAATTGTTTCAACAAGATAGTGCGCGCGTTGAAAAATTCAATTTGCAATGGAATGACTTTTTAGTAGATTATTCAAAAAATAATATCAGTCAAGAAACAGTTTCTCTTTTATTAGAATTAGCAAACTCAATTGGATTGAAAGATGCAATTGCACAATATTTTGGAGGAGAATTAATCAATCAGACTGAAAATCGGGCGGTTTTACACACAGCATTGCGTGCTCCAGAATCGGCAGTTATCAAAGTAGACGGAGAAAATGTAATTCCTGAAGTTTACGAAGTAAAAAATAAAATCAAAAAATTTACTGAAGAAGTTATTTCTGGACAAAGAAAAGGTTACACAGGAAAAGCTTTTACAGATGTTGTAAATATTGGTATTGGAGGTTCTGACCTTGGTCCTGTTATGGCTGTTGAAGCTTTACAATTTTACAAAAATCACCTAAACACACATTTCGTTTCAAATGTTGACGGTGACCACGTAAATGAAGTTATCAAAAAACTAAATCCTGAAACGACACTTTTCGTAATTGTTTCTAAAACTTTTACTACTCAAGAAACGCTTTCGAATTCAGAAACTATAAAAGAATGGTTTTTAAAATCGGCTTCTCAAGAAGACATTGCAAAACACTTCGTAGCGGTTTCTACAAACATTAAAAATGTAACAGAATTCGGAATTAATCCAGACAACGTTTTCCCGATGTGGGACTGGGTTGGAGGAAGATTTTCTTTATGGAGCGCAGTTGGTTTAAGCATTGCTTTGGCTGTTGGATTTGATAATTATAATGATTTATTAACTGGTGCATATGAAATGGATGAACATTTCAAATCGGCAGAATTTGACGAAAACATTCCGGTTATTTTAGCATTGTTAAGCGTTTGGTACAATAATTTTTATGGCGCCGAAAGCGAAGCGTTGATTCCGTACACACAATATTTACACAAACTTGCTCCTTATTTGCAACAAGCATTTATGGAAAGCAATGGAAAAAGTGTTGGTCGCGACGGAAAACCTGTTAATTACCAAACAGGAACAATTATTTGGGGAGAACCAGGAACAAACTCACAACATGCTTTCTTCCAATTAATTCATCAAGGAACAAAGAGAATCCCAACAGATTTTGTGGGATTCGTAAAACCACTTTATGGGAATGAAGATCACCACGATAAATTGATGTCTAACTTCTTTGCTCAGACTGAAGCTTTAATGAATGGAAAAACAGAAGCACAAGTTCAGGCAGAGTTTGACAAACAAGGACTTTCTGCTGAAAAAGCATCTTATTTATTACCCTTTAAAGTATTCACAGGAAACAAACCAACTAATACAATTCTAATTCAAAAACTTACTCCAAGAAGCTTAGGTTCTTTAATTGCATTATACGAACACAAGATTTTTGTTCAAGGTGTTATTTGGAATATTTTCAGTTTTGACCAATGGGGAGTTGAATTAGGTAAGCAATTGGCAAACTCGATTTTAGACGAAATCAATTCTAAGACTGTTAAAAATCACGACAGTTCGACTTCGTTTTTGTTAAATCATTTCTTAAAAAACAAATAGAAACATTTACTTAAATATTTTTTAACTTCTAAAACGTCCTATTTTCTAGTAAAATTAGGACGTTTTCTACATTATAAATCGATTAAAAACACAAATAATCGTTTAACTACAACACCCATCTTACAAACTTATCAGAATAATTATATTTTTAACAAAAAAGCACCACTTAAATTCAACAAATCAATATTTTATCCAACAAAAAGACAAAAATTCATTTTAATGCGCAGCATAAAAAGCAAAACTTGTTTTTCTTAACATTTCGATAACATTATCTGAGTTATTTGTTATAATTTTGCCAAAAACAATAAACTCAATAACAAAATGAAGAAAATGAAAAATTGGTTACTGACCGGACTATTTTTTATGATAGTTTCAACCGTATTTTCTCAAGGAAAAGTTACTGGTAAAATTACCGACGGAACAGGTGGATTACCAGGAGCAAATGTGGTGATCAAAGGATCTACTACAGCAACTTCAACAGATTTTGATGGTAAATTTACTCTTACTTCAACATCAAGCACAGGTGAGATTGTTATCTCTTTCTTAGGTTATGACAACCAGACTGTGAAATTTAATGTGTCAAACGGCGCAACTACAAACTTAGGAACTATCACTTTGGTTTCTAACTCTAACGAATTAACTGAGATTGTAGTTAAAAGTAGCACTGTAGATATTGCAAAAGACAGAAAAACTCCTGTTGCAGTTTCTACAATTAAAGCTTCTGAAATTCAAGCAAAATTAGGAAATCAAGAACTTCCTGAATTGTTAAAAAGCACTCCATCTGTTTACGTAACTAAATCTGGTGGTGGATTTGGAGATTCAAGAATTACAGTTCGTGGATTTAGCCAAAACAACGTTGCGGTAATGGTTAACGGTATGCCAGTTAACGACATGGAAAATGGTTCTGTTTACTGGAGTAACTGGGCTGGTTTATCTGATGTTACTTCTGCAATTCAGATTCAAAGAGGTTTAGGATCTTCAAAATTAGCTATCGCTTCTGTTGGGGGTACAATGAACTACATCACTAAAGCTTCTGATTTAAAACAAGGCGGAACAGTTGGTACTTCTTTTGGTAATGACAACTTCTTTAAATCTAACGTTGCTTACAATACAGGAAAATTAGACAGCGGATTCTCTGCTTCTGTTTTATACAGCCATACTCAAGGTGATGGATATGTAGATGGAACTCAATTTAACGGAGATAACTACTATGTAGCTCTTGGTTATACTACAAAAAACAATAAACACGATTTCCAATTTACAGTTACTGGTGCTCCACAATGGCACGATCAAAGATCTACTTTTATCACTATAGCACAGTACCAAAAATATGGTTCTGTATCTGACCCAAACATTAAATACAACTCTGATTGGGGTTACAAAGATGGTCAAGCTTTCAACATGGTAAGAAACTACTACCACAAACCAGTTGTTTCATTAAACTATGATTTCCAAATCAATGAAACATCTAAATTATCTACTGTAGGTTACGTTTCTTTCGGACGTGGTGGTGGAGCTAGAGGAGCAGGTGGTGCTGGAGGAAACAACTATACTTCTGATGTATTCAGAACTGCAGATGGTTTAGTTGACTATGATAAAATTGTTCGTTGGAATACAGGACAAGAAGTGATCAGATATAACAATGTAGATAATGTTCGTACAACAAACGGAGCAACTGGACAGTTTCAAAACAGTTCTGCAACTGGTAGAACTGGTACAAGCGCTGCAAACTACAAGTACGACACTACTTCAGGTATCTCTCAAATTTCTTCTGTTAACTCACACAACTGGTACGGAGCAATTGTTAACTTCAACAAAAAATTCACAGAAAGCTTAACTTGGGATATTGGAGTTGACGTAAGAGGATACAAAGGTCTTCACTACCAAAACGTAAACAACAGATTAGGAGCAGATGCTTACATTGATAACTTTGATGTTAACAATCCTAATAGAACTTTATACGCTACTTATTCTACATACGCTCCTTGGAATGTATTTAAGGATACCGACAAAGAAGAAAAAATCAACTTTAACAATGATGGTGATGTTAGATGGTATGGTGGATTTACTCAATTAGAATATTCTACGGAAAAATTTACTGCATTCGTTCAAGGTGCACTTTCTCAACAAGGATTCAAAAGAGTTGATTACTTCAAATACAAAACTACAGATCCATTATCTAGTACAGATTACGAAAACATCTTAGGTGGAAACGTTAAAGGTGGTATTAACTACAACATCAACGAGCACCATAATGTTTTTGTTAACTCAGGATACTACTCAAAACAACCATTCTTTAATGCAGTTTACCCAAACAATGCATCTCTTGTAAATGGTAACTTAACAAACGAAAAAATCTTCGGTCTTGAAGCTGGTTACGGTCTACGTACAAGCAAGTTCTCTGCAAACGTTAACTTATACCGTACTTCTTGGAAAGACAGATACCAAAGACAAAATGACGGAGCTGCTGACAACCCTGGAGGTTACTATGATTTCGCTGGAATTACAGAAATTCACTCAGGTATTGAGATTGATGGTACCGCAAAAGTAATTGACAAACTTACTATTACAGGTATGTTATCTATCGGAGACTGGCAATATCAAGGTACTAGTACAAGTAATCGTTATGATTCATCAAACGCTCCAATTGGTGGAGGGACTACTACAACATTATTCCTTGATGGTGTAAGAGTTGGAGATGCTGCTCAAACAACAGCTGCTTTAGGAGCAACTTATGAAATCTTACCTCGCTTTACTGTTGATGCAAACTACAACTACTTTGACAGATTGTATGCTGCTATTTCTCCAGGAAACTTTACTAAAGAGGATAATAGAGGTGCATTACAATTACCTTCTTACGGTACTGCTGACGCTGGTTTATCATACAAATTGTTAGTTGGTAAAAATAAAAGCAACTCTGTAGGTTTCAGATTAAACGTAAACAACGTTTTTGATTATACTTACATTGCTGAAGCAAAAACAAATATTTTTGCTGCTGATGTTCCTACTGTTTCAACATACAAAGGTATTGCTACTACAAACCAAGTATACTTTGGTTTCGGTAGAACTTGGAACTTCGCATTACGTTACGATTTCTAAAATTTAGAATCTAAATAAATAATAAAAACGGCATTGACTTTTAAGTTTAATGCCGTTTTTTTATAGCCTTTTTTGTTATATTTGTTTTCAACAAAAAACAAAGTTTATGTATAATTTTCTACAAAAATTCCACTCTGGTTGGGCATACTTAGCATTGCTTCTTTTGCTAGTTGCGGTTGTAAATGCCATCATCGGATTTACTTCAAAAAAAGAGTTTACAGCTAAAGATCGTAAAATCGCTTTATTTGCTTTAATTGGAACACACACTCAATTATTGATTGGTTTAATCTTATATTTTGTTTCTCCACTTGGAAAAGCAGCATTCGGGCAAATGTCTAATGCAGAATTAAGACTAACATCATTAGAGCACCCTCTAATTAATATCATTGCTATCATCTTAATTACTATTGGATGGTCTAAACATAAAAAAATAATCAATAGTGAAGCTAAATTTAAAACCTTTGCTATTTTTTACGGATTAGGATTATTGCTTATTTTAAGTAGAATTCCTTGGAACCTTTGGTTCTAAAAAACACCAATTAAAGCCCTTCCTACAGGGCTTTTTTCATCTCGGCACATTATTTGTACAAACTCCCCCCAAGTCTGAAAAAGAATAACCCATGAGAAATAAAAAAAACATTTTATTCGCCACAATCGCTTTAACCTTAATTAGCGGCTTTACGTATGTTATAAGCCAGACCAAACCTACAACAGAACCTAAAATCATTCAAGATACTGTTAAAAATGTAAAACCGACTATTATCCCTTTACCGGATTCTATCTTTACAGACAAAGGTTTAAAACTTAGACCATACAAGAAAAACGCTCACGCTTCCTACTACGCTGATCGTTTTAACGGAAAAAGAACTGCTAACGGAAGCCGATTCAACAATAACAGCTATACTGCAGCTCACAAAAAACTTCCTTTTGGAACAAGAGTAAAAGTAACAAATGAAGCTAATGGCAAATTTGTCATTGTAAAAATTACTGACCGCGGCCCTTTTGTAAAAACCCGCGAAATTGATTTATCTAAAAGAGCTTTTATGGATATATCAAAAAATAAAGGAGCCGGCGCAATGAAGGTCACTATTGAAACCATAATCGAATAAAAAAAATCCCGCTTAAAGCGGGATTTTTTTTATTTAAACAAATTTTCTTAACGACATTATAACTCCAGTATGAAGTCCTTCATGAAAATTATTAAAATCTAAAGCACCTTGAATATGGAGAAGTGTGAAGCCGACGCTGGTAGTGTATTCATGATAATTAACAAACAGACCGCTTTCAAAATCATTTTTTGTTTTTTCTAATGTTGTTGAAAGCAATGTTCTAATTTGATCAACCTCAGCTTGAGAAACATCTCCTTCTGGTTTGGTTCCTTTTTTATATTTGTTAACGAAATCTTCAGAAACCATTGTTGGAAGACCCGATAATTTATAGACCAAAACCTGTTGCGAAGAAATACAGTGGCCTATATTCCAAATAATATTGTTGCTAAAACCTTCTGGAATTTTGTTTAATTGTTCTAATGAATGACTATCTAAGATTTTCAAAAGAATTTCTCTAATTGTTTTTTGCACATCAAAAACTGAACTCATAATTTTATTTTTTTTCTAAAATTAGTCATTTTTAAGTTCCAAATGGATTTTCTTTGCATTCTCACAAATTTATCAAATTATGAATAAAATATATTATTTAGCTTCATGCGATACTTGTCGCAAAATCATTAAAAGTCTTCCAGAAAACAATCTTGTTTTTCAAGACATCAGACAAGAACCCATTACAGAAGAGCAACTAGAAGAAATGCATAAACTTTCTGGAAGTTACGAAGCATTATTTAGCAAAAAAGCTCAATTGTACAAATCAATGGGATTAAAAGACCAATCATTGACAGAGGCCGATTTTAAAAAATATATCTTAGAACATTATACTTTCTTAAGCCGTCCGGTTTTTATTATTGACGGAAAAATCTACATCGGCAACAGCCAAAAAAATGTAGCCGAAGTTATAAAAGCATTATCGTAAGAATAACCGTAATTTTTGATCTATAAAACTGATTCACAATTTACAACGCAAGACATTAAACTTTTAATTATCTTTGCGCCTTTATACTCAATTATATGATACAATCTATGACAGGGTTTGGCAAAGCTTCTTTGCAATTGCCTACAAAAAAAATTACCGTTGAAGTAAAATCTCTAAACTCGAAAGGTTTAGATTTGAATGTAAGAATGCCATCGGTTTACCGCGAAATGGAACTTGGTTTAAGAACTCTTATTTCAACAAAACTAGAAAGAGGAAAAATTGATTTTGCGATCTATGTAGAAAGTACCGCAGAACAAACTTCTACTAAAGTAAATGTCCCTGTTGTAAAATATTATATAGCCCAGTTAAAAGAAGTAAATCCTGATGCAGATGAAACTGAATTGATGAAAATGGCTGTTCGTATGCCAGATACATTAAAAACAGAACGTGAAGAAATTGATGAAGATGATTGGGATCAAATTCAGGTTATTATAGACGAAGCACTTCAAAATATTTTAAATTTCCGTAAAGACGAAGGCGAATCTCTTGAAAAAGAATTCAATTTACGAATTGGAAATATACGTCAGCTCATGAACGATACACTGGCACTTGATCCAGAACGCGTACAAGCAATTAAAGATCGTTTGCAGACCGCAATTTCAGAATTACAGGTTAATGTTGACGAAAACCGTTTTGAACAGGAATTAATCTATTATTTAGAGAAATTAGATATTACCGAAGAAAAAGTTCGTTTGGGCAATCATTTAGATTATTTTATAGAAACCTTAAATGGTTCTGAAGCAAACGGAAGAAAACTTGGTTTTATTACTCAAGAAATGGGACGTGAAATCAATACAATGGGTTCAAAATCGAATCATGCTCAAATGCAAAAATTGGTTGTCATGATGAAGGATGAATTGGAGAAGATAAAAGAGCAGGTTTTAAACGTATTATAAAGCTTTAAGCGACACAAAATCCAACACACAATAAAGCTTTGAGTACACTGCTTAAAGCCTAAAGCATACACAATGAACAAAGGAAAATTAATTGTTTTTTCGGCACCCTCAGGCTCAGGAAAGACAACTATCGTAAAACATTTATTAGGTCAAGAAGATTTAAATCTTGAATTCTCGATTTCGGCAGCATCACGTGCGCCACGTGGCGAAGAAGTACACGGAAAGGATTATTATTTCATTTCGTTGGAAGAATTCAAAAAGCACATTAAGGCAGAGGATTTCTTGGAATGGGAAGAAGTGTATCGTGATAACTTCTACGGAACTTTAAAATCGGAGATTGAAAGAATCTGGGCAATGGGAAAAAATGTAATTTTTGACATTGATGTTGCGGGGGGTCTTCGCATTAAACATAAATTTCCAGAACAGACTTTAGCCGTTTTCGTAAAACCTCCAAGTGTTGATGAATTAAAACGTCGCTTAAAACAGCGTTCTACAGAAAGTGATGATAAAATTAATATGCGTATTGCTAAGGCATCGGTTGAATTGGCAACTGCTCCACAATTTGACGTAATTATCAAAAACTATGATCTATCTGTTGCTCTTGAAGAAGCGCATCAATTAGTGAAAGATTTCATTAGTAAATAATTTTTATTCCACAGAGATACACAAAGAAAAAACGCAAAGATTCGCCAAGTTGAAATAAAACTTTGCGAATCTTTGTGCTATCTTAGCAACTCTCTGCGAAACTATACAAAATGAAAGTAGGTCTATATTTCGGAACATACAATCCTATACACGTTGGTCATTTGATCATTGCCAATCATATGGCTGAGTTTGCAGATTTAGATCAGATTTGGATGGTCGTTACGCCTCATAATCCGTTAAAAAAGAAAGCGACTTTGTTAGACGACCAGCAGCGTCTGCAAATGGTTTTTCTGGCAACAGAAGATTATCCGAAAATAAAACCGTCTGATATCGAATTTAAATTACCTCAGCCGAGTTATACCGTTATTACACTCGCTCATTTACAAGAGAAATATCCAAATCATGAGTTTTCATTAATTATGGGCGAAGACAATCTGAAAACGCTTCACAAATGGAGAAACTATGAAGTGATTCTTGATAATCATGATATTTATGTGTATCCGAGAATTTCTGACGAACCTGAAAATGTAGAATTAAAATCGCATCCAAAAATTCATGTTATCGATGCGCCAATTGTAGAAATCTCTTCGACTTTTATTAGAAACAGCATTAAAGAAGGTAAAAACATTCAGCCTTTATTACCTCCAAAAGTTTGGGAATATATTGATCATAACAATTTTTATAAGAAATAAGATTATCAAATTTGAATTGCCTCCAGTTTTAACTGGAGTTTTTTTTTTCACACAATCTTGTCATTTCGACGAAGGAGAAATCTTCGCAAGTAGCTCCATACAGTAAATCGCCAATCTTTGTAGAGTTTCTGACTAAGATTTCTCCTTCGTCGAAATGACAAACAAAACGCAAAAAACTCAAATCACAAAAAAAGCCTGAATTCAAAATTCAGGCCTTCATTTTATAATTAAGCTTCAACACTCACTTCGCTTTTTACTCTCGTTCTGATTTCACTCAGCGATTGATCAACCAAAAGTTTTCCATCTCTAAAAACCTCTTTCAATTCGCCTTGTTTTTCTTCTTCCCAAGAAACATTATCAGTCAAATGATACTTCCCATCGATTAAATCGATTTTCATTAATCCTTTAGCCGATTTTTTAGTTCCGTCGTCTGTAATTGGATCTTTGAAAATCGCTCTTCCTTCTCCGTTTACTTCTCCGTAGGTTGCTTTCATTGCAAAACCGAAAGTATCTCTCGTGTTGTATTGATAAGTAAAAGAACCAATTCCTAAAACAACATTTGTAGAAGCAAATCCTTTTTCTTTTAATCTTTCGCAGATTTGAGTTGCTCTTGCTACTGTAATACTGTCTCCGTAAATCGCTCCAATTTGCGGAACCAATTCTTTGAAACCTTTAGCATTTGTAGTTCCGCCGAAAACATCCCAAAGCAATTCTATAACACCTTTTTTCTCTTGTTCTGTTTTTCCGTTTGGATTTCCGCAGATAATATCTACTGGATCACCACTGTCAGGACGAATTACAACTTTGCCTTCTCTTGAAACAATTTCTTCTTTCAATCTTGGAAGATAATCCGTTAGAACTTTCCATAAATCCCAAGTGTCAGAAACGATAGAAACAATTCCTTTTGGGTAAACTTCAGTAATTAATCTTTTGAAAGTTTCATACTCGCCTTCTGTTGTTCCCATACACATAACAGAATGTTCTGTTGCTGCTACTGAACCTGCTACAAGTTCTTGATCTGAGTTTGCATTGTAATATTCTTCTAAGAAATCAATTGCAGGAATTGTGTCAGATCCTGTAAAACTTAATAAATGTCCTGCTGCAGAAGTTAATGCCGCTTCGATTCCGCCCATTCCTCTCATTGAGAAATCGTGTGCTTGCCAATCTACAAATTCTGGAACAGAAGACGTTTCTGCTGCATATTTGTCTAATACTTTTCTATATTCTTTTGCAATTGTAGCAGAATTACAAGGCAACCAAACTACTGCTGAAAGTAAAGTTTCGAAATAATTTGTCAGCCAGAAAAATT
>NZ_DHEI01000027.1:0-4815 GCF_002399805.1 Flavobacterium sp. UBA4854 | reverse complement strand
TCTATATGTTTAGTTCCAACCAAATTTTCGCCCAAATAATTATTGATTCTTCGAGAATATTTTTTGATTACTTCTTCTTTTGGTTTTTTGAAGAACTCTTCTTCGAAATCATGAATAATATATTTTTTAATGAAATATTGTAATCCGAAAAAAATTACTTCATCAACGGTTTCAATTCTTGATTTTCTTGGTGTCCAGTTAGAGTACACAATTGTGGTTCCGTCTGGGTATTGTCTTCTGTGGTCAACTTTGTAACCGTCAGTTAATAGTAGTGGGTTCATATATAAATTATTTATATTTTATTTGATAAGCGTTCTGCTAAATCTTTTATATCATTTACTCTTGCTAAATTGTCAATCCATTTTTGTGGAATATTCTCGATTCCATAGTACATTCCCGCGACTCCTCCTGCAATTGCACCTGTCGTGTCTGTATCTTGTCCTAAATTGACTGCTTTTAAAACAGTTTCTTTATATGAATCTGAATTTAAAAAACACCAAATGCTCGCTTCTAAACTATGAAGCACATAACCCGAAGAATGAACTTCGTTTTCCTTGTATTCTGAGATATCATTTTTCAGAATTCTATCAAACAATGCAATTTCTATAGGGTTAAAACTTTTATCTTTCAGAAATTCAGAAAGAACAAGTTGCATATTTTTATAAGCTTCGAATTTATCTTTATCTTTTAAAATTTCCAAACAATAAACCACGTAAATAAAACAAGCCAATACAGATCTAAAATGCGCGTGTGTTATTGATGAAACTTCTTTAACTTTTTGATAAATAACTTCAATATTATTTTCTTTTTGAAGATAAAAAACCAGTGGCAAAATACGCATTAAGGAACCATTACCGTTATCGCTTTCAGAAAATCCGCCACATAAATCCGGCTGATGTCCTTTTGCAATATTTAGAATTGCATTTCTCGTCGCGATTCCAATATCAAAAACTTTTCCATGTGGTGTCCACAATTCTGCAGAATACCATTTTACAAAATTTCTTGCGATATCATTTAAATCATAACCTGAACATAAACTTTCGGCTAGACAAAAGGCAAGTGAACTATCATCGCTCCAAGTTCCTATTGGCTGATGATGCGTTCCAAAACCAAACATTTCAGTAACTGGATTCTCTTTTAAATAAGCTCGAGATTGAAACTCAACAGGAACTCCCAAAGCATCGCCAACAGCCAAACCAAATAAACCAGATTCTATTTTATTTTTCATTTTATTTATTTCTTCCTTTTTCATCTGGATAAAATGTCTGTACTACATCGCTCTGCCAGAATTCTTTTGTTTCAACCTCAATACAGGTCAATTTTCCATAAAAACCTGCTCCTGTGTCAATATTCCAAACATTGCAACCTTGCATTGGAATTTCTACATCGTAATGAAGCGTTGGCGTATGGCCAATATAGATTTCATTAAAAAGCAGTAATCGTTTTGGATATGAAAGTGAATCTTTTTTTATTCGCTTGTCCATTGTCAGTGCCATTTCCCATAACGTTCTATCCCACGAAAAATTGGTTTGGTAATGCTCTTTTTCTGGTCCGTGCATCGATGAAAATCCAGCGTGAATAAAAAGATTGTTGTTTTCATCTACGAAATAATCTTTCATTTGATTAAAGAATTCCTGATGTTTCTGTCTTTCCGAAAGACTGATACTTTGATAACTTTCTATAGTCGATTTTCCTCCATGAAGAAACCAGATATCATTTATAACATCGTTCATCAACCATTCTTGACACCAAGCATCGTGATTTCCTTTTACAAAAATACATTCGTGTTTTTGAGATAAACCGATAAGGAAATCAATTACCTGTGCAGATTCGCTCCAACCGTCGACATAATCTCCTAAGAAAATTAATCGATCATTTTCAGTTACTGTAACTCGGTCCAATAACTGAACAAGAGCTTTTAATCCTCCATGAATATCTCCAAAAACTAGTGTTCTTTTCATTAATTAAATACTGTCTTTACTTTTATACATAATATCAGTTCTTAAAACATATTTTATTCCCGAAATCAAAGATGCCCCTTCATGACGCTGTTTATGTTCAAAAATAAGAGCTGATCCTGTTTTGGGTTCAATAATTTCACCCGTAGCAAATTTCGTTTCTCCGCCTTCATAACCATCATTCAGATAAATAAGAAATGTATAATAGCTAGATTCTAATTCATTACGTTTATAACTTCCGTCAATATGCATTTTAAAACGTTGACTTGGATTATACTTATAAAACCTAAACATTTCATTTAATCCAATAGCTGTACTGTTTCCAACTTCTGCTCTAACATATGGTTCCAGTTTCTGCCATAATAAAGAGGCATATTCATCATCCTGATACATGATACGTTCGTTATTACGTACCATTTTCATCATTTTTTGCGCGCCATCAACATTTACTTCAGCTTCTTCAAAGCCCATTTGTTCGCTTCTCTCTATTAACTCATTACACTCTTCGACAGTAAGAAAATTATCGATCGTGTAAATTTCCTTTTCTTCATTAATAATATTCAACATGATTACGTATTTAGGAATTATTAAAATTGTTTCTTGGAAAATTTTATGTCTGAAGCAATTTGTTTATTACGATGTAAACTCGATATATTTTGCCGGAACCTCATCTGTCAACCAAACATTGTTTTCAGATAAATAAAATTTAAATCCGTCTCTATGCATCGCGCCGCTTCTAACGGTTAAAATTTGTGGCACTCCTCTTCTACTTCCAACTTTTGTTGCCGTTTCTTTGTCTTTGCTTAAATGCACGTGTTGGCGACTCATTTTTTTCAAACCTTCTACACGAATGTTTTCCATAAATTTTCCGACAGTTCCGTGGTACAAATATTCCAAAGGCTCTGTTTCTGCCAGATTTAATTCAACCGAAATGGAATGTCCCTGACTTGCACGGATTTTGGTTTTATTTTCATTGTAAGCGAAACGCTTTTTATCATTATTTTCTACAACGTAATCTAAAAGTTCTGCGTCTAGACGTTGTCCTTTTTTATTACATTTTATAATTAATTCTTCTACATCCGCCCATCCATTTTCGTCTAATTTTAATCCGATTTTTTCTGGCGAATGTCTAAGCACCAGACTCAAAAACTTGCTGACGCTTTTAGCTATATTTTCATTCATGTTAGTGTTTTCTTTTACCAACGAAATATTCCTGCGGAACATTTACAAAAGGTCTTTATAAATCTTGTAATTTTCATCATCGAAACAGACAAATATTACCTTTTCTATTTCATTTGATTTATCGAAATCTTTTACAGTTCTTACTGCGATTTCTGCGGCTTTATCTTTTGGAAAGTGATAAATCCCTGTACTGATATTTGGAAAAGCAATTGTTTTGATTCCGTTTTCAACAGCAAGATTCAAGCTGTTCTGGTAACAATCTGCTAGCAATTTTGATTTTTCTTCTTTGTCGCCATTCCAAACTGGCCCAACAGTATGAATAACATATTTAGAAGGCAGATTTCCTGCAGCTGTAATTACTGCTTCACCTGTTTTGCATCCTCCCTGCTTATTTCTAATTTGAACACATTCGTCTAAAATTGCTTTTCCTCCTTTTCGATGAATTGCACCATCAACGCCACCACCTCCAAGCAAAGAAGTATTAGCTGCATTTACGATTGCATCAACTTGAATTTCTGTTATATCTGCTTTTAACAATTCAATTTTCATGATACTTTTGCTATCTATTTAAAAATCATAAACCACGACTTTTATATCCTGACTAGAAAGAGTTTTAAGAATAATTGGTTCAATCATTTCCCATTTTCCACCAGCTAATCCACATCCAATTCTAGGCATATGAACTGATGCATTGTTTGTTTTTGCAAAATCAGAAACTGCTTCTAATCCTTCTTCAATCGCTTGGTATCGAATTGGAGCTCCACCGTTTTCATCTTTATTGATTTTGTGTTGCCCTATTAAGTTTGCAACCCATAAATCTTCTTCAACTTGAACAAACTGCACTTTCCCTAATTCAAAATCATTTTTAGATTTAAACCATTCACGATATTGCTTTTCTGGTGTTTTCCATCTTTTTGAAATTGCCATTACAAACCCTTTTCCCCATCCGCCAATATCATTGCAAACGTGAACGATTATCTTATTTTCTGTTCCTTCAGGAGATGTCGCATCACCTTTTATATATTGTATGTCTTTCATTTTTACAATTTATTTTAATCAAACGTTCCTACGGAACGTAAATTCGATTAATCGATATTTTTTTTCTACCGACCAAATGTTCCTAGCGGAACATCTTTAGCATTTCGATTTATCTCAATTCATCCCTAACTTCCATCAAAGCAAAACCTAAAAGATTCAATCCTTTCCAAGCTTCTGGTTTTAGAACATCTTTGTGATCTTCTGCCATTCCGATTCCCCAAATTGGATCAACTGGACTTGCTTCTACAATAACTCGTTCTTTAGTATTCAATAAGAACGTTTTCAAATCGGCGTTTTGACTGAATTTGTGATAGTTTCCTTGTTTTACAATTTCGTATCGGTTTTCTAACCAAACTGTATCAACATAATTTTTAACTTCTCTACCCAATTTTTTAGCTTCGGCAGGAGAATCAGCTTTAAGAATTTTTTCTAAAATTTCTTGATCGTTGAATAATTCCGCTTTCTTGGCCATCATCCAATGTTCGGCAGTTTTATAAGTTATTTTATCAACTTTAAAAGAACTCAACCACCATTGGCTGAAACAGGTTTTGAGAATTTTTCCGTCTTTACTTGGTTGGTGTCCCCAGAAAAATAAAAATTTACTTTCTGGAGCTATGGTATCTATATTGTATTTCAT